>CALRKX020000168.1:0-5747 GCA_943368305.1 Erythrobacter sanguineus | reverse complement strand
CCAGCGGCACGCCGTATTGCAGGCCAACCGACACCGCGATGGCAAAGTTGTTCATCATGGCGCGGAAGCCCGCACCCTCCTTGTGCATGTCGATGAAAATCTCGCCCAACCGCCCGTCACCATATTCGCCGGTGCGCAGGTACACCTTGTGCCCGCCGACAATGGCCTTTTGGGTATAACCCTTGCGCCGCTCGGGCAGCTTTTCGCGGTTGGTGCGGATGATTTCCTTGATGATCACCTTTTCAACGATCTTCTCGGCAATCACCGCCGCCTTTTCCTGCAACGACCCGTTGGCGAGGATTTCCTCGGCCTCCTCGTCATCCTCGATCAGCGCCGAAGCCAGCGGTTGCGACAGTTTGGACCCGTCGCGATAGATCGCATTGGCCTTGATGCCCAAGGAATGCGACAGCTCATAGGCCGCCAGAACCTCTGTGATCGAGGCAGAATTCGGCATGTTGATCGTCTTGGAGATTGCCCCCGAGATGAAGGATTGCGCCGCCGCCATCATGTAGATGTGGCTGTCTACCGACAAGAACCGCTTGCCGGTCTTGCCGCAGGGGTTGGCGCAGTCGAACACGCTCAGATGTTCGGCCTTCAGGAACGGGGCGCCTTCCAGCGTCATCGTGCCGCAAACATGGTCGTTGGCGGCATCGATCTGGGCCTTGGTGAAGCCAAGGTGGCGCAGCAGGTCAAAGGTCGGGTCGGCCAGCTTTTCGTCAGGAATGCCAAGGGTCTGCTTGCAGAAATCCTCGCCCAGCGTCCACTGGTTGAACACGAACCGGATGTCAAAGGCCGAAGGCAGCGCGCCTTCGATCTTTTCAATCTCGCGCGGGCCAAAGCCGTGTCCGATCAGCGCGGTGTTGTTGATACCGGGGCAATTGCCCAGCGTGCCATGGCCCACGGCATAGGAAATGATCTCGGCCACTTCGCTGGTGCGATAGCCCAGCATCTCCAGCGCGGCAGGAACCGACTGGTTGATGATCTTGAAGTATCCGCCACCCGCCAGCTTCTTGAACTTGACCAGCGCAAAGTCAGGCTCGATCCCGGTGGTATCGCAATCCATCACCAGACCGATGGTGCCGGTCGGCGCGATCACGGTGGTTTGCGCGTTGCGATAGCCATGCGCCTCGCCCAGCGCAAGCGCCTCGTCCCATGCCGATTTTGCCAGTTGGGCCAAGGCTTTGTCGGGGCATCCTGCGATGTCCAGCGTCACCGGATTCACGTTCAGGCCTTCATAGCCCTTGGTCTCGCCCATCGCGGCGCGGCGATGATTGCGGATGACGCGCAGCATATGGTCGGCGTTGCGGGCATAGCCTGCAAACGGCCCCAACTCTTTGGCCATCTCGGCGCTGGTGGCATAGGCCACGCCGGTCATAACCGCAGTCAAGGCACCGCACAGCGCGCGGCCTTCGCGGCTGTCATAGCCAAGGCCCATGTTCATCAGCAACCCGCCGATATTGGCATAGCCCAGACCCAGCGTGCGGAAGTCATAGGACAGTTGGGCAATTTCCTTCGACGGGAACTGCGCCATCATCACGCTGATTTCCAGCGTGACGGTCCACAACCGGCTGGCATGCACATACCCTTGGGCATCGAACTTGCCGTCATGGAAGAAGGTCAGCAGGTTCATCGACGCAAGGTTGCAGGCCGTATCATCGAGGAACATGTATTCCGAGCACGGGTTGGACCCGCGGATCGGCCCATCCGCCGGGCAGGTGTGCCAGGCGTTGACCGAATCGTGAAACTGGATGCCGGGGTCGGCGCAGGCCCAGGCGGCATGGCCGATCTGGTCCCACAGTTCGCGCGCCGAAACCGTCTTGGCCACCTTGCCATCGGTGCGGCGGATCAGCTCCCACGGGGCGTCAGTCTTGACGGCTTTCAGGAAGGCATCCGTTACCCGGACCGAGTTGTTCGAGTTCTGGCCCGACACTGTGATATAGGCTTCGGAATCCCAATCGGTGTCATATGTCGGGAATTCGATGCTGGTGAAACCCTGCTTGGCATATTGCAGGATGCGGTTGGTGTAGGTGTCGGGGATCAGGGCCTTCTTGGCCGATTTGATCGCCGCCTTCAGCGCGGGGTTCTTGGCCGGATCAACCGAATCCTCTGCTGAGCCATCCCACTGCCGGATCGCCGCGAAAATCTCGTTCAGTTTCAGCTCATGCGCCTTGGACCCGGCAACGAGGCTGGCAACCTTCTGCTCTTCGATCACCTTCCAGTTGATGAACTGTTCGACATCGGGGTGATCCATGTCGCAGATCACCATCTTGGCCGCGCGCCGCGTGGTGCCGCCCGACTTGATCGCGCCCGCAGCCCGGTCGCCGATCTTCAGGAACCCCATCAGGCCCGACGATTTGCCGCCGCCCGACAGCTTTTCGCCCTCGCCCCGCAGCGAGGAAAAGTTGGTGCCGGTGCCCGAACCGTATTTGAACAGCCGCGCCTCACGCACCCACAGGTCCATGATGCCGCCTTCGTTCACCAGATCATCCGAAACCGACTGGATAAAGCAGGCATGCGGCTGCGGATGTTCATAAGCGCTTTCCGATTTGGTCAGCGTGCCGGTCTTGTGATCGACATAGTAGTGCCCCTGCGCCGGGCCATCCACGCCGTAAGCCCAATGCAGGCCGGTGTTGAACCATTGCGGGCTGTTCGGTGCCGCCATCTGGCGTGCCAGCATGAAGCGCATCTCGTCGTAATAGGCGC
Source organism: Erythrobacter sanguineus (assembly GCA_943368305.1). Taxonomy (GTDB): domain Bacteria; phylum Pseudomonadota; class Alphaproteobacteria; order Rhodobacterales; family Rhodobacteraceae; genus Fuscibacter. Next base: position 3,044 of record CALRKX020000168.1, on the reverse strand, counting down.
TGGCGTCGGCTTCGGTGGTGAAATAACCGCCCTTCCAGCCCCAATAGGCCCAGGCGCCAGCCAGACGGTCGAACACCTGTTTGGCAGAGGTTTCGCCCACAACACGCTGATCCTGCGGCAGTTTTTCCAGCGCATCTTCATCCGGGACATGGCGCCACAGGAATTTCGGCACGCCCGGTTCGCGCACGCGCTTCAACCGCGCCGGAACGCCCGCCTTGCGGAAATACTTTTGTGCCAGCACGTCGCTTGCAACCTGGCTCCAGCCTTCGGGCACTTCGACTGCCTCGTTGCGGAACACGATCTTGCCGTCGGGATTGCGAATCTCGGAAGTGGTGGTGCCAAAGGCGATGCTGCCATAGGCGCCGCCAGCTTCGGTCGTGAACTTGCGCTCGATCTTCATCTCTGCCCCATCCGCATGTCGGCAGGGCTTCGTGCCCCGTCCGGTTGAAATCCTTGATGGACAAGCAAATCCCGCCGCCCGAAGCCTTGCGGCCCCGGTCGCCGCGCCCGCATAGCGGCGCTGCTGCTGTCGAAGATCATCCCTGCCCGGCCACAACATCTGGTGGTGTCGCTAGCCACTTCGTCAAACTGTCGCAAAGACTGGTGCCCTGCAACGGATATTTTCAGCTTATCCACTACATTTTGTGCTTGACGGTAAAGACGCCACATAGGGGTGGCGTCACGGCGGCGTGATCGCGCAGTTCAGGCATCGCTTGAATACGGTCAGAAAAGCCAAGGCGCGCACAGATTTGGCCGCCACACCTCAGATTTTGCCGCAACGCCGGGGCGAATCTGTCAGCGGCGGCGATTGATCAGCACAATTCCGCCCGCCACCAGAACTGCCGCCCCCAAAAGAGGCAACGTCAGCGTTTCGCCGTAGATCAGCACGCCCAGCGCCATAGCAAACAGCGGCGTCAGGAAGGAAAAGCTGGCCACCGTCGCCGTCGGATAAACCGACAGCAGCCACAGCCAACTAATGAAGCCACCCGTCACCACCACCAGTGCCTGCACCACCAGCCAGACCCAGTGATGCGGCTGAATATCGCGCAGCAAGGGGCCAAAGGCCGGAGCGACCGCCAGCATGATCGGCCCTGATACCGCGACCATCCAGAACAGTTGCGCCTCTGGTCCCGCCTCGCGCAGCCGGGTCTTGCGCGCCAGAAACGCCGTGCCCGCCCAGCCCCAGGCCCCCACCAGCGCGCACAGATCCCCCAGAATATTGCCATGCCCGCCGGGGCTGCGCGACAGGATCGCCCAGGCGGTGCCCGCAAAGGCCATCGCCAGCCCCACCGCGCGCACCGGGGTCAACCGCTCTCCTGGCAGGCCGAAATGGGCCAGAAGGCCCATCCACACCGGCATCGAATAAAAGATGATCGAGGCGCGGCTGACCGCCGTCAGGTCCAGCGCCAGAAACAGCGCCATGAACTCCACCGCGAAGATCGCACCAATCGCCAGGCCGGGCACCAGATCGGCCCGCCGCACCCGGCCGGTCAGCCCGCGATGGCGCAACCACAACCAGACGAACCCGGTGGCCAGAACCGACCGCGCGCCCGCAAAGAACACCGGCTGCAAACCCCGGTTGGCGTCCTTGATGACGATCTGGTTCACCGCCAGCAGCAGGGTGATGCCCAGCAGCGCCGCAAGGCCCGTTCCGTCCAGCCGATCCTTGCGCATTTTTTGTCCCCCGTTCGCGGGCGGCACCCTTTGCCTGCCGGATGGCGAAGTCAAGCGAGGCGGGAAACCACTGGCACCTCAACCGGCTTTTCGATAATCGGACGAAAAGGGGGGATGACCCATGACCGACATCATCGCCCGCTGCGAAGCGCGCGGCCTGCGCATGACCGACCAGCGCCGCATTCTGGCCCGTGTCATCGGCGAATCCGAAGATCACCCTGACGTGGAAGAGCTTTATGCCCGCGCCAGCGCGGTCGATCCGCGCATCTCGCTTGCCACCGTCTACCGCACCGTCAAGCTGCTGGAAGAGGCGGGGATTCTGGAAAAGGTAGAATTCGGCGATGGCCGCGCCCGGTATGAAGATGCCGAACGTGACCACCATGACCATCTGATCGATGTGTCCTCTGGCCGCGTCATCGAATTCATCGACCCCGAGATCGAGGCCCTGCAAGAAAAGATCGCGGCCCGGCTGGGATACCGGCTGATCGGGCACCGGCTGGAATTGCTGGCCGTTCCGCTGACCAAAGCCGACAAGACGTGAGTGCCGCCGAAAACACCCGCGCCGCGGCCCTGATGACCGGCTCGATGGCATTCTTTGCCATTGAAGACCTGTTTCTGAAACGCGCGGCCCAGGCGCTGCCGCCCGGGCAGGTGCTGGCGCTGACCGGGGCCGCAGGCGCCTGCATCTTCTGGTTGCTGGCCGCATCGCGCCGCCAACCCATTCTGTCGCGCGACGCCTTGCGCGGCGTGCCCTTGCTGCGCACCTTGTCCGAGGCGGCGGCGGCGATGCTGTATATCATCGCGCTGGCCTATGCGCCCTTGTCGATGACCTCGGCGTTGTTGCAGGCCTCGCCTCTGGTGGTGACGGCGGGGGCGGCGCTGTTTTTGGGCGAAACCGTGGGATGGCGGCGCTGGACCTCGATCCTCGTCGGGTTTGCCGGTGTCATGGTGATCCTGTCGCCCTGGGATGCCGGGTTTGATCCGACGGGGTTGTTTACCGTGGCCTGCGTTGTGGTTCTGGCCTCTCGTGATCTGGCGACGCGGGTGATGCCGGCGCGGATCGGCACGTTTCAGGTGGCGGCCTGGGCCTATCTGGGGCTGGTGCCCGCAGGGGTCGGGCTGATGGGCGTGATGGGCGACAGCTTCGTGCCGCCCACGCCGGGCCAATGGCTGGGGCTTTCGGGCGCCTTGCTGACCGGGCTGTTCGGCTATTACGCCGTTGTGGCGGCAATGCGGCTGGGTGAAGTGTCGGTGGTCGCCCCGTTCCGCTATACGCGGCTGGTCTTTGCTATCGTTGTCGCGATGGTCTTTCGGGGCGAACGGCCGGGGGCTTCCACCCTGATCGGGGCGACGATCGTGGTTGGCTCTGG
>CALRKX020000167.1:0-5748 GCA_943368305.1 Erythrobacter sanguineus | reverse complement strand
CCTGAAGCTGACCAACCGCACGCGGCTGGGCCGGACAGGAATGGCCTATGTCGCCTCGGTTCCCTCTGGCGCAAGCCAGATTGACGGCGAATGGGTGCTGACCAACCTGTCGGCCAAATCCACGAAACAGGTCAACAGCACGTTGTCGAACACAACCGAGCTGGCCTATGACTTTGGCACCGGCGCGGTGGAACACCAGTTGGTCGCGGGCTTTGGCATTTCGCGCGAAAAGGTGGACCAGTGGTCCTACACAGGCGCGGTGTCCGAGGATTTCGGCGGCGTCACCGGGTCGGCCTGCCGCAACCTTGTGTCGGTCCTTGATCCGGATACCTCGGTCTGCTGGCCTGCGGGATCGACGCTTGCCCTTTCGGACGTGCCGCGCACGACCGAGGTGAACACAACCTCTATCTATCTGACCGACAACATGAAACTTTCGGACCGGCTGAGTTTGAACGTCGGGCTGCGGCTGGATGATTATGACATCACGCGCAGCGGTGTGACCGGAACGACGCCCTATGAATACAGCCGCGACGACACCCTGTTCACTTGGAACGCGGGCGCGACCTATAAGCTGAACGAGCGGGGGATGGTGTATCTGGCCTATGCCACCTCGGCCAACCCGATGGGGCAGGAACTGGACGCGGGCGGCGGTGATTACGCGGGGCTGGATGGTCCGGGGCAATTGCTGGACCCCGAAAAGAACCGGTCAATCGAGATCGGCACCAAATGGGACATGGGGCATCTGAGCATATCGGCCGCCGCGTTTGACACGGTGAAATCGGGCGCGAGAGAGACGGTTTCGGGTGTGACCACATCGACCCTGAAATACAGGGTGCGCGGGCTTGAAGTTGGCGTGGCGGGCAATGTGACCGAACGTCTGTCGGTCTATGGCGGGGCCACGGTTATGGGTAGCGAGGTGCTGGAAAGCGGCACGGCGGCCAATGTCGGCAAGGGCATTGCGAACTTTGCCGAACAACAGGTCAACATCCTAGCCAAATACGACGTAAACGACAAATGGACAGTGGGCGGGCAAGCCACCTGGCGCAGCCCGATGGCCTTGGGCACCACGGCAGAGAATGGCAACAAGCTGCCGGCCTATTGGCGGCTGGATGCGATGGCCGAATATGATCTGGGTGACGACCGCGTGCTGTCGATCCGCGTCGATAACCTGCTGGACAAGACCTATTACGACAGCGCCTATCGGTCGGGCCAGCCGTTTGTCTATGTCGCGCCAGGGCGCACGGCCTCAATTTCCCTGTCGATGAATTTCTGAAACCCCGTGGGGGCGGTAACGCCCCCGCGCATCCCGAGGGCTGCCATGCTGATCACCATTCCCGATATTCTGACACCGGATGAGGTTGCCCGCTTTCGCACCGTTCTGGACGGGGCCGACTGGCAGGATGGCCGCCACACAGCCGGGCCTCAATCAGCCGAGATCAAGCGAAATGCTCAGATTCCGCTAGACAGCCCGGTGCTGCCCGACCTTCAGGCATGGCTGGTGCGGGCCCTGATGGGGCATGCCGTCTGGGTTTCGGCGGCGCTGCCCGCACAGATATTGCCCCCGATGTTCAACAGCTACGCGGGCGGACAAACCTTTGGCGTGCATGTTGATAACGCGATCCGGGTGATACCGGGTGAGGGGCGGCAGATCCGCACCGATGTGTCCTGCACGGTCTTTTTGTCAGAGCCTGAAGAGTATGACGGCGGCGAGTTGATTGTTGAGGGCCATTACGGCGCGCAGAGCGTCAAGCTGTCTGCCGGGTCGGCGGTTGTCTACCCCTCCACCTCGCTGCATCAGGTGACACCGGTCACGCGCGGGGCGCGGGTGGCGTCGTTCTTCTGGGTGCAGTCGATGATCCGCGATGCCGGGCGTCGCGAGATCTTGTTCGATCTGGACCAGTCGATCCAGTCGCTGGGCGGCGCGTTGGGGGCCAATGCGCCCGATGTGCTGCGCCTGACCGGCATTTACCACAACCTGATCCGCCAATGGGCCGAGGTCTGACATGTCTGCATCCAACGAAACGCTGATCGAATTTGTCCGGGGCTGGGGGTTTGGCGGCCTGGCCGATGCTATGGCCGCCGCCGATGCGTCAGCGGCGCTGACACCTCTGGGCATGTTCATGGATGCCGATTGGGTGGTGAAATCGGTGATGCTGGGTCTGATCATCGCCTCGGTTCTGGCTTGGGCGGTCTGGGCGGGCAAGCTGGGGCAGATTGCCGTCGCCTCGACCCGTTTGGGGCGCGATTACCGGCGGCTGGCGGCCCATGGGCGGTTGGGCGCTGATCTGCCACAGGGCGCGGTGGCGCGAATGCAGGGTGCTGCAGAGGCAGAGATGGCCGCGTCGGACGGGTTGGCGGCAGAGGGAGTCAAGGCCCGCATCGCCGCCGATTTGGGGCGGATCGAGGCGGGGGCTGCACGGGCGATGCAGGGCGGCATCATGGTGATCGGGTCGATCGGGTCCACCGCGCCGTTCATCGGGCTGTTCGGCACGGTCTGGGGCATCATGAACGCCTTTGTCGGCATTTCGGAAAGCGGATCAACCAATCTTGCCGTCGTGGCGCCGGGTATCGCCGAGGCGTTGATGGCCACAGCGATTGGTCTGATTGCGGCCATTCCGGCGGTGCTGTTTTACAACCACCTGACGCGGGTGATCGGCGGCTATCGGGCCCGGCTGAGTGATGCGGTCTCGCTGGTGGAACGCACCTTGTCGCGCGATCTGGACCGGGGGGCAGTGCGCGCGCGCGCCGAGATCATCGCTTTGGCGGCGGAGTAGGTCATGGCGGTGAAACTGTCTGGGGGCGAAGACGACCTGCCCGCCAATACCGAGATCAACATTACCCCCTTCATCGATGTGATGCTGGTGTTGCTGATCATCTTCATGGTGGCGGCACCGCTTTCTACCGTCGATGTGCCGGTGGAACTGCCGGTTGCCACGGCCAAGCCAGCCGCACGGGTGGGCGAGCCGGTGATTGTGACGGTGAAATCCGACCTGACGCTGCTGATCGGCGAAAGCACCATCACGCTGGACGCCCTGCCGATGGAGCTGGACATCGCGACGATGATCAAGCGCGATACGCGGATCTATATCTCGGCCGACCGGGCGGTGCCTTATGGCGAGGTGATGGCGGTGATGAACCGGATGCGGGGCTCTGGCTATCTGAAGATCGGGCTGGTCGGGCTGGAGGATGAGGCGCAGCCAGAGGCAGCCGCGCCATGAGTCTGGTGTTCGCGCCCCGGTCTGGGTTTGGGCTGATGCTGGGTGTGGGCCTTAGCCTTGTCGCGCATGGCGGGGTGGTGGCGGCGCTGCTGGCCCGCCCCCTGCCCGCACCGATGATCGAGGAACGCGGGTTGAAGGGGCGCGAGTTCATCGACCTTGCGCCGGTGGAAATGCTGCTGGCCGCGCCCGACACGGATATGGCCGAAGGCGACGTTTCGCAAGACAGCGCTGCACAGACCGAAAGCGCCGAAAAGACCGAAGAGACCAAAGCCTCGAACGACCCGATGCTGGCGCAGGTTCCCTATGAGGTCAAAGACCCCGAATTGCAGTTCCGCCTTGCCAACCCCGATGAGCAGACCGACGCGACCAAGGAAGCGACCGAGATCGCCACCAAGGTGGAGGAGCAGACCCACACCGAATTTGCCGTCCCCACCACGGCGGCCAGCCCGGCGGCGAGTGCGGGGCAGGATGAACAATCCGGTTCCACCGAGACCGAGATGGGCCTGTCGGATGATGACAAGGCGCCGATTGAAAACTGGCAGAAGGACTTGGTTCTGGCGATTGCGGCAGCGAAAACCTATCCCAAAGCTGCGCGCAAGGCGCGGGCCGTGGGCAAAGTGGTGGTCGCCTTCCGGCTGGATGGCTATGGCCGCATTCTCAGCCGCGAGGTGGTGGAAAGTTCTGGCTGGCCGGTGCTGGACAAGGCGACGCTGGCAATGTTCGACGGGTTTGACCGCCTGCCTGCCCCCCCGGCCGCCATGGGCAAGGGACCGTTCGACATGCAGGTGCCGGTCAGCTATTCTCTTAAGTGAACAGGCATTCTGAATTGATTTCATCCACCGTGGGCAGACCCATCAGCCCCATAGCGACGGCAAATTCATCGCGCAGCCGGCGCAGGCAGGTCGAAACCTGCGCCGCGCCGCCAAGGGCCAGCGCATAGAACGCGGGCCGCCCGACCAGCACGGCATCGGCCCCCAAGGCCAGCGCCCGCAACATGTCATTGCCCGAGCGGATGCCGCCATCGACCAGCACCGGCACCCCCGGCAAGGCGGCGCGAATTGCGGGCAGCGCCTGCGCCGTGGCGGGCAACCCATCCAGCACGCGCCCGCCGTGGTTTGACACGATAACCCCGGCGCAACCGGCCCGTACCGCCCGCACCGCATCCTCGGGAGTCAGCACGCCCTTGGCCAGCACGGGAACCGGGCATTCGGCGCAAAGCTCTGCCAGATCGTCCCAGGTCGGCGCGCGGGCCAGCAGGGCGGCGATCGGGTCGCCTGCGGGCGGCGCAACCGGAGGCAGCGCATCCAGCATCACGGGGCGGATGCCATCGGGCAGGGTGAAACCTGCGGCAATCTCTCGGTTGCGGATGCCGTTCAGGGGGGCGTCCAGCGTCACCACCAGCGCCGATGCCCCGGCGGCCAGCGCCCGGGCGGCCAGCGCGCGGGTCGTGGCCGGGTCGGGTTGCAGGTAGAGCTGAAACCAGAAAGGGGCGACGGCCACCTGTTCAGGCGCAACCGAGGTTTGGCAGGACAGCACGAGGCCCGCACCTTGCGCGGCGGCGGCAAGGGCCATCGCGGTCTCTCCTTCCGCATGGGCAAGGCGCTGATAGGCCATGGGGGCGACAAGACAGGGAAAGGCAAGGTCCAGCCCCGGCAGCCTGCAGGCGGTGGAAAACCCGGCCATGTCGCGCATCAGGCGGGAACGCAGCACCACATCGGCCCACGCCGTGGTGTTGCGTCGCAGCGTCACCTCTGCCCCTGCCCCGCCCGCAACATAAGCAAAGGCCGCCGGGTCCATCGCCCCTGCGGCCAAGGCTTCGTAATCGTCAACTGGTCCGCCTGCCATCATCTGTTCCCGCATCGGGCCGACGCTGCGGCCAGACCCGTTTTGGCGTGTTGCGGACGGACAGGCAACCACAGGATCGGAAAAGCCCGGCCATCTTGGCGAACAAGGTGGCCGGGCGACGGCTTTACTTCATCAGGTCAGCCACCGGGATCGGGGCCGAGATGGTCCATTCATCCACCACGCCGGGCTTGCCCGCCTTGGTTTCAACGATCAGGTAACGCGCCTGGTTCTGGTGGTGCAGTTCGGGGGTAAAGGTGCGCGGCCCGAACAGGGTGGGTTCGGCGTTCATCTTTTCCAGTTCTGCCACCACGGCATCGGCGTCGGTGGTGCCCGCACGCTCAACCGCCTTGGCCCAGACGTCGATCATCACATAACCCGGATAGACGTATTGGGTGGACGGATCACCACCGGTCGCCTCTTTGTACTTGGCGTTGAAGGCGGTGACTTCGGGGTTCGGGTCATCGCCATAGACCGAGCCCTGAACCGGCACGAAGAAGTTCGACAGGTCCGGCACCGCCGACAGCCAGTAGCTGCCATCGACGCCAGAGCCGTTCAGGATCATCGAGTTGATGCCGGCGGCGCGGATCTGTTTGATGGCCGAAACCGCGCCCGGCATCATGGTGCACAGCATGATGGCGTCCGGCTCTTCCGGCAGGGCCTTGATGCGGGTGATCTGGGCGGCGAT
>CALRKX020000166.1:0-5751 GCA_943368305.1 Erythrobacter sanguineus | reverse complement strand
GTGGGGTGCGCGACGGGTTGCGCGCCCTGGCCGATGGGCGGACCACAATCATGGTGGCGCACCGCCTTTCGACCGTGATCCACGCCGACCGGATCTGCTATCTGGAAGAGGGCCGGGTGGTAGAAGAGGGCAATCTGGCAGAACTGCTGGCCATGGATGGGCGGTTCAAGACGCTGTTTGAGTCCAGCGCCCTGACCGAATAGTCCCCGCATATTCAAGGCAGCGCGTTCAGCACGGCCAGAAGCTGGGCATTGGTCTTGCCGGCATCGGTGGCCAGTTTGGCCAGCGGGGTGTCGGGTTGGGCCGGAATGCCTTGGGCGGCAAGGGCATCGGTCAGCGCCTGGGGCGTGACATGCAGCACAGGGGCCAGTTCCGCTGGCGTGGCGGCCAGCGCCTTTTCGGCAAAAGCAAATTGCGGCGGGCCACCGGCCCCGGTGGTCGATCCAGTGGGGTAGAGGAAGGCCAGCGCCACCCCAAGCGACAACACCAGCGCATAGGCCATGGGCGCGCGGCGCAGATATGCGGTCATCGGGCGCCAGTTCTTCCAGATATGCAGCACGAAAGGCACGATCAGCACCATGGAAAGCCACTCGTGCATGCCGTGAAAGCCGCCGGGGCCGATGTGAAAGAACAGGGCGATCCCTGAGACAAGCGAGACAAGGAACAGCCCCGTGATAAGGGGCGTGGCATAGGTTTGAAACAGGCGTGACATGGGCTATCCGGGGTTGGGCGTTTCCTGCGGGTGAAACGCCGGGCCGGTCAGCTTCCGTCGCGCAGCCAGCCATCGGTGAACTCTACCTTGTCGCAGCCTGCCAAGCTGGCCAGCCGGTCTAGTTCGGCCTGCAGGCGGGCAAGGCGCTGTTTTGGCAGGGTTTGCCGGGTTTCTGGCCAATAGGCGCGGACCCGCAGGGTGGACTGGTCGCGAAAGGCCTTGGCGTCGATCCGGCCGATCAGACGCTCGCCCTCCATCACCGGAAAGACGTAATAGCCGTATTGGCGTTTGGCTTCGGGGACGAAAACCTCGATCCGGTAGAAAAAGCCGAACAGCCGCTCTGCCCGCGCCCGGTCGCGCAGGGCGGGATCGAAGGGCGACAGGATGCGCAGGCGGTTGGACGCGGGCGGCAGGGTGGCGGCGTGGTCGGGCAGATCAGGGCGGGCAAGGCTGCGGCGGGGTTTGCCGTCGGCGCCCTCGACATCAATTTCGATCAGGCGACGGGCGGCAAGTTCGGCCTTGGCCCATGCCTTCGCCTCGTCCGGGGTGATGGCGTTCCAATAGGCCTGAAGCTCGCCGGTTGTGGCAAAGCCCAGACGGTCAAGGGCGGTGGAACAGGCCCAGTCGGTATGATCTTGCGGCGGAATGTCGGGCAGGCGGTGGGCATCGGGGATGACCCGCTCGGTCAGGTCGTAATACTTGCGAAACCCCTCGCGACGGGTGACCGACAGTTTGCCGGTGCGCCACAGCCATTCCAACGCGGTTTTCGATGGATGCCATTCCCACCAGCCACCGCGACGTTCCTCTCCCTCGCCCACCTCGGTCGAGGAGACCGGACCTTCGGCGGCGATGCGGTTCAGGATGGTATCAAGCTGCGCCTCGTATCCGTCGGTGAACCAGCGGTGCCAATGATGACGCAAGCGGTCATTGGCACGAGCAAACCGGTGCTTCCAATGCGGAAACACGGCTATGGGCAGGATCGAGGCGTCATGCGTCCAGTGTTCGAACAGAGCGCGGTCCTTCTCGGCCAGCCGTTTCAGGGCAGCGGGTCGATAGGCCGTGCGGCGCGACCACAGGATCATGTGATGCGCCCGTTCGACGGTGTTGATGCTGTCCACCTGCACAAAGCCGATGCGGTCGATCAGATCGCATAGCGCCGTCCCCTTGGCCGGACCGGCCGGCACCTCGGCCAGGGCATGGCGATGCAGGAACAGGCGGCGGGCAAGCGTGTTGGGCAGCAAGGGAATGGCATTCATGCGACCATCGGTAGCAGGTCGGCGACCCCGATCAAGGCCTGTGGTAACATGCTGAAACATTCACGCCAAAATCGTGACCCCAAAGCGCAAATGCCTCTCTTGCGCGTGGAAGACGGGGGCTTAGGTTGGGCGTGACCCCGTAAGATATTGCAGAAAGAGGTGCCGCTTTTGCCCCATGAAACCCCCTTGATCACCACTTTGGTCGTCGGTCTGACGTTGGCCTTCATCTTTGGCGTCTTTGCCCATCGGCTGAAGCTGCCCTTGCTGGCGGGCTATCTGATGGCGGGTGTGGTGCTGGGGCCGTTCACACCGGGCTTTGTGGCCGACCAGGAGATTGCCAGCGAACTGGCCGAACTCGGGGTGATCTTGCTGATGTTCGGCGTCGGCATGCATTTTTCGCTGAAGGAACTGCTGGCGGTCAAGATGATCGCCATTCCCGGGGCGATCGGCCAGATTGCGGTGGCGACGGCGGCGGGCGCGGCCCTGGGTTGGGTGCTGGGCTGGGGGATCGGGGCGGGGCTGATCTTTGGGCTGTCGCTGTCGGTCGCCTCGACCGTGGTGCTGCTGCGGGCCCTGCAGGAGCGCGGCATCGTCAAGGAAGAGCGTGGCCATATCGCGGTGGGCTGGCTGATCGTGGAAGATCTGGTCATGGTCATCGCGCTGGTGATGATTCCGCCGCTGGCGGGGCTGCTGGGCGGCATTTCGGCCCCGGTGGAAGACGGCGCGCAAGCCGTGGCGCGGCTGGGCTTTGGCCCGGTGGCGGCGACGCTGATGCTGACCTCGGTCAAGGTGGCCAGCTTTGTCGCCATCATGCTGATCGTGGGCACCAAGGCCATTCCGGCCATTCTGCATTACGTCGCCCATACCGGGGTGCGAGAGCTGTTCCGCCTGTCGGTTCTGGCGATTGCACTGGGGATCGCCTGGGCCAGTTCGACCTTTTTCGGCGTCAGCTTTGCCTTGGGGGCGTTCTTTGCCGGGATGGTCATGTCAACCTCGACCCTGTCCACGCAGGCGATGAAGGAGACGCTGCCGCTGCGCGATGCCTTTGCGGTGCTGTTTTTCGTCTCGGTGGGGATGCTGTTCAACCCGTCGATCATCTGGACGCAGCCCTTTTCGCTGCTGGTCACGGTGCTGATCATTGTGGTGGTCAAGGCGGTTTCCGCCTATGCCATCGTGCGCGCCTTTGGCCGTGACCGCGAAACCGCGCTGACCATCGGGGCCAGCCTGGCCCAGATTGGCGAGTTTTCCTTCATCCTGATCGTGATGGGGGTCAAGCTGTGGATCGTGCCGGTGATGGCGCGCGACCTGGTGGTGGCCGGGGCGCTGGTGTCTATCCTAGTCAACCCGCTGATGTTCAAGTGGTTGGACAAGCTGGTGTTTCCCGAAAAGCCCGCGCCGAAACCCGTGGGGGATACAGGCGAGGGCGAGGCGGCAGAGGATACGCCGAAAGCGGCCTGATCTGGCAGTCGTTGCCCCCACCCCTCCCCACAGAGGGGGAGGGGCAGTGTGGGAGCTACGGTTGGGGAGAGGGTTACAACCCCGCCTCGGCCGCAATCTCTGCCCGGCTTTTGCGCGACCGTTCGGTGGCCGATTTCAACTGACCGCAGGCGGCCATGATGTCTTCGCCGCGCGGGGTGCGGATCGGGCTGGCGTAACCGGCCTTGTAGATGATGTCGGCAAAAGCCTCGATCCGCTCCCAATCGCTGCGCTCATAGGGGCTGCCGGGCCATTCGTTGAACGGGATCAGGTTGATCTTGGCCGGGATGCCCGCGATCAACTTTACCAGACGGCGGGCGTCAGCGTCGCTGTCGTTCACGCCTTTCAGCATGACATATTCAAAGGTGATCCGCTCGGAGTTCGACAGCTTGGGGTAATCGCGCAGCTCATCCAGCAGGGCCTTGATGTTCCAGCGCTTGTTGATCGGCACCAGTTTGTCGCGCACCTCATCGGTGGTGGCGTGAAAGCTTACGGCCAACTGGCAGCCGATCTCGGTGGCGGCGCGGGCAATCTCGGGCACGACGCCGCTGGTGGACAGGGTGATGCGGCGGCGGCCAAGGGCGATGCCTTCACCGTCCATAACCACGCGCATCGCGTCGCGGACGTTGTCAAAGTTGTACAGCGGCTCGCCCATGCCCATCAGCACGACGTTCGACACAAGCCGCGTTTCGTCCTTGGGGTCGCCCGGCTGCGGCCATTCGTTCAGATCATCGCGCGCCAGCATGACCTGACCGACAATCTCGCCCGCCGTCAGGTTGCGCACCAGTTTCTGGGTGCCGGTATGGCAGAAGGAACAGGTCAGCGTGCAACCCACCTGCGACGAGACGCAAAGGGTGCCACGGGTTTCCTCGGGGATATAGACCACCTCAACCTCATGCCCGCCGGCGATGCGGACCAGGTATTTGCGGGTGCCGTCGGCCGAAACCTGGCGACTGACGACCTGAGGGATTTCGATGGTGAAATGGTCGGCCAGAAGGGCGCGGTAATCTTTCGCCAGATTGGTCATCGCCGCGAAATCGCGCACACCCCAGTAATAGACCCATTGCCAGATTTGCCCCAGCCGCATCTTGGCCTGCCGTTCGGGCGTGCCCGCGGCAATCAGCGCGGCGCGCAGTTGATCGCGCGTCAGACCAACAAGGTTCAGTTTGCCGCCCTCGGGCAATTTGCGGGGGATGGTGTGGACATCTTGCGTAATGGGGGCAAAGGCCACGGCGGGGGCATGGTCGGTCATGGTCAGATCCTTGGGTTGGGCCTTGCAACAGGCGATCTGGATGCGGATTGGGGCGTTTTAGGCGATTCGGCGCAAAAACGAAAGCGCCCCGGAAAACCGGGGCACCGGGTCGCGGATTGCACGGCTTATTTGCAGCGTTTGGCGGCTTCGTCCATCGCGGCGGTAAAGCCGCGCAAGCTGAAGGTATCCTTGGTCTGCGTGCCCTTGCCCGAACGGGCCGACATGACGGCGGAATTGCCCTTTTGCATGGCGGCAAGGATGGCGGCATCGTTCTGCGCGCCGTCGGCTTGCGGCCAGGCCCACTCATTCTCGGGCGAGGAAGTGCCGGGAACCAGTTCGAAGGTCGCGCCGTCAATCTCCATCTTGACGGTCGATTCCGCAGCAAAGGGGTAGCCGCCGGTGAACGACACTTCGGGCGAAGAGCCGGGGCGGAAGGTGACGAACATCTGGATATCGCCGCGTCGCACGGTGGCGGGCTTGCCGTCCTTGATGTTCACGGTTTCCTTTGGCACCGAAACCGCCCAGCATTCCTTGGGGTTTTCTTCGGTAAAAACGCTCCAGTCGGTTTTCACCGCGACCTGGTTGTTCGATTCCTGCGCCTGGGCGATGCTTGCGGTCATCACCAGAGCGGCGCCGCAGGCCGCGCTGACCATCCGGTTCATCATTCTTGTCACAGCCTCCAAGCTGTTAATGCCTCGGTCCCGCCGGGCCGGGTCTTGCCTGGCCGATTGATGCAACGGGTTTTCTTCGCTCGATATTCCAGACATAACCGGAAAAGACCAATCGGCGAAAGCCCCTTGGGCATGAATTCGCGCATCTGTGAGGGGGAAAGGGCATGGGCAAGGCCATTCCGATGGTGGAATTGTGGCGCGGGGGGCTGCTGGAAAGCACCCATCTGGGCCATGCGGTGATCTGTGACGAGGCGGGACAGATTGTGGAAGCCTGGGGCGACCCAGGGCGGGTGATCTTTCCGCGATCCTCCTGCAAGATGTTGCAGGCGCTGCCGCTGCTGGAAACCGGCGCGGCGGATGCCCATGGGTTGAGCGAGGCGCATC
>CALRKX020000165.1:0-5766 GCA_943368305.1 Erythrobacter sanguineus | reverse complement strand
TCCGCCCGGCAGCCCAGATGCCGAACAGTGCCATCAGCCGCGCACCCGAAACCGGCAGGCCGCCCGTCCAGTTCGGAATCGCGGTCAGCAGGAACCCGGCCAGCACGGCGGGGGCAAAGCCGAACACCATCTCATGCGCGTGCCACAGGGGGGCGCCGAACGCGCCGCCCAGCGGCAGACCGTGGATTAGCGCCGCGATCCACAGCGCCATGGTCAGCACAGCCCAGATCGCCCCGCCCAGAAAGAACGGCCGAAAGCCATAAGACCACAGGGCCAGCCCCTCTTGCTTTAGCCCGCGCGGGATGCGGGCGCGTTTTTGCTGGATCATGGCAGGTTCCTTCCGGGGATCGTTTCCCTGACCGATAGGCCGGAAAACCGCGCGCTCTTTGCGCTGCCGCAAGCAAGCGGGCAATTGGGGCCGTGTTGGTTGTTCCGGCACAACGAAGGCGGCGGCGGAACCTGTCATCCTGTGATCAGCCGGAAAGTTCCGGGTCATCCAAGACCGATAGGAGAGATGCCATGACCACCTTGCCCGTAAGCCGCCGCACCCTGCTGGCCGGGGCCGCCTTTGCGGGTGCCCTGACCCAGATGCGCCAGACCGCCGCCGAAACCACGGCGGTGCTGACCTCTGCCAGCCCTTCGGACGTGGACAGTCTGCCGCGCGTCAAGGTCAAGCTGGTCGATCCGCCATTTGTGCATGACCATGAACAGGTTGCCACCGGTGGGCCGAAGGTGGTCGAGTTCGAGATGACCATCCATGAAAAGAAGATCAAGCTGGATGACAGCGGTGCCGAAGTGTGGGCCTCTACCTTCAACGGCACGGTGCCGGGGCCGCTGATGGTGGTGCATGAGGGCGATTATGTCGAACTGACGCTGATCAATGCGCCGACGAACGAGCTGCTGCACAACATCGATTTCCACAGCTCTACCGGGGCTTTGGGCGGCGGCGCGCTGACCCAGATCAACCCCGGCGAAAAGACCGTGCTGCGCTGGAAAGCAACAAAGCCGGGCGTCTTTGTCTATCACTGTGCCCCTCCGGGCATGGTGGCATGGCATGTGGTGTCGGGCATGAACGGCGCGGTCATGGTGCTGCCGCGCGGCGGGCTGAAGGGTCGCGACGGCGAGGCGGTGACATATGACAAGGTCTACTATGTCGGCGAGCAGGATTTCTATGTGCCGCGCGACGCGGCGGGTAACTGGAAATCTTATGACAGCCCCGGCGAAAGCTATGAAGATACCATCGCCGTGATGCGGACGCTGACACCCAGCCATGTGGTGTTCAACGGCGCGGTGGGCGCGCTGACCGGCGACAATGCGATGACGGCCAAGGTAGGAGAGACGGTGGCCTTCATCCACAGCCAGGCCAACCGCGACACCCGACCCCACCTGATCGGCGGCCATGGCAATTATGTCTGGGCCACGGGCAAGTTCAACAACCCGCCAGAGCGCGGACTGGAAACCTGGTTCATTCCAGGGGGCACGGCAGGGCTGATGGTCTACACTTTCGAACAGCCGGGCATCTACGCCTATGTGAACCACAATCTGATCGAAGCGTTCGAACTGGGGGCGGCGGCCCATGTCAAGGTAGAGGGCGACTGGAACGACGACCTGATGACGCAGGTTCTGGCACCCACGGCGGTCTGAGCTTTTGCAAGCCTGGCCGCTCCTTGCCGGGGGCGGCCCCTTTTCATCGGGGACCGACATGCAGCTATCCGCCCTTCTTGTGGCCGGGGCCGCCTTTGGCGTGCTGGGCATCTCGCTCTGGCCATGCGCCGCGCCGCCGGATCTGCCCGAACTGGTGCGGCTGGTGCCCGCCCCTTTCGCCCACCGGCTGGATGGGGACTGGCAGCGTGACGGCTGGCCGGTTGATGCGCCGGTGAAAGCCGTGTCAATCCCGGCCCCGGTCGAGATCATGGCCCTGCCGGTCAGTATGGCAGACTGGCAGGCCTGTGTGGCCGATGATGCCTGCACCGCAGCCGACGGCCCCGCCGATCGGCCCGACCTGCCGGTGACGGGCGTCAGCTGGATCGACGCCAATGGCTATGCCGCCTGGATGTCGAACCGTACCGGCGACACATGGCGGCTACCCAGCGATGTCGAATGGGCGCAAGCTGCAGCCGAATTGTTCCGCGATGATGCCCTTGGCGTGGCAAGTGACCCGTCGAACCCGGCGGTTTTGTGGTTGGCCGAATACAATGCGGATGCCGCCCGCAGCCGCAATCTGGATCGAGAGATCCGCCCGGTGGGCAGCCTGAACCTCAATGCGCTGGGCGTGCATGACATTGGCGGGGCTGTCTGGGAGTGGACATCGACCTGCCTGCGCCGGGTAGAGGTGGATGGCACGGGCGCGGTTCTGCGGCAAAGCGAGGCCTGCGGCATCTATATTGCCGAAGGGCTGCACCGCGCCGCGATCGGCGATTTTGTCCGTGACCCCAAATCCGGCGGCTGTTCGGTCGGCGTGCCGCCCGCCAATCTGGGCTTTCGGCTGGTGCGGGAGGCCGGGTGACGCCGCATCGCATCACATGGCGGCCCGGGCTTTGCATCCGGTCCTTTTTGCGCCACCAATGGAACAATCCGGTGTGAAGGCGCAAAACGTGGCAATCGACATCTCTCTTGTCCGCAATCTGTCCTTGTTCCGGCAGATGGACCCTGCGGCCCTGTCGCGGCTGATGGTGCGTGCCACTTCGCGGCGCGTGGCGCCGGGGGATCTGGTTTTCGAACAGGGCGCGCAGGCAGTGGCGTTTTATCTGTTGCTGCACGGGCGGCTGAAGGTCAGCCAGGTTACACCGGATGGCCAGCAGGTCATGGTGCGTGTGGTGCATCCCGGCGATCTGTTCGGCTTTGCCCGGGCGCTGGCGCGGCCCGACTATCCCGGCACCGCGCGGGCGGCGGTTGACTCCATCGTCATCAGTTGGCCAATGGCCGATTGGGACGCAGTGGTTGAAAACAACCCTCGCCTTGCGATCAATGCCATGCAGACCATCGGCCAGCGGCTGGACGAAGCCCATACCCGCCTGCGCGAAATGTCCACCCAAGAGGTAGAGCGGCGGGTGGCCCATGCCGTGCTGCGTCTGGCCGAAAAAGCGGGCCGAATCGAGGATGGCGGCACCCGCATCGATTTTCCCATCACCCGGCAGGACATTGCCGAGATGACGGGAACCACCCTGCATACCGTGTCGCGCCTGCTGTCGGCATGGGAAGGGCAGGGGTTGGTCGAGGGCGGACGCCAGAAGCTGACCGTTACCGATGCTGCCGGTCTGGCAAGGGTGGCGGACCCGGACCACTGATCGCGCGGGGGCGCGGCCTGAAAAGCGGAATTTTGCCTCTCTCTTTGCGTTTGAACAAAGTTGGCTGCGGCGGCAACGCCTAGACCCCTGTGCAACGGGTCAGGACCGACCCGCCTTGCAGGAGACTGAACATGAAACGCATCACCTTCCTCCTTGCCGCACCCGCGCTATGCGTTGGTTTGGGCTTTGCGCTGGCCACCGCCGCATCTGCCGCCGAATTCGAAGTGCATATGAAGAACAAGGGCGAGGCCGGGGCCATGGTGTTCGAACCGGGTTTCGTAAAGGCGGCGCCGGGCGACGTGATCCACTTTATCCCCACCGACAAAAGCCACAACGTCGAGGCGATCAAGGACATCCTTCCTGCCGGGGTCGAACTGTTCAAAAGCCCGATCAGCGAAGGCTATGACCTGACTGTGACCGCGCCGGGCCTTTACGGTGTGAAATGCACTCCGCATTTCGCCATGGGCATGGTCGCGCTGATCCAGGTGGGCGATGCGCCTGCCAATCTTGAGGCTGCCAAGACCGCCAAGCTGCCGAAAAAGGCGCGAGAGCGGCTGGATGCGGACATCGCACAGGTTAACTGACCCCCGCAATGCCCCCGAACCGGGGGCAAGCCGACGGTGCCCGCAAGGGGAATGTTGGCACCAAGGGTCCGGGCGGGCGTGTCCCTCGTCCGTCCGGACCCGTTTTTCAGAAAGGCCAGACAGATGCGCGCCAAGCTGACCGAAGCCCAAAGGCAGATTGCCTGCCAGTCGCGGCTGTTCTCTGGCCTGCCGCCAGAGCTTTCGACCATCATGCTGGATGCAGCCCATCTGCGGCTCTTGCGGCGGGGGCAGGCGATCTTTCATCACGGCGACATCGCGCATTCCATCCATATCGTCACGGCAGGCTGGGTAAAGCTCTATCGCATCGCCCCCAATGGCACCGAGGCCGTGGTGGGGGTCATGACCAGAGGCCAGAGCTTTGGTGAGCCGATCGCCCTGCGCCGCGCCGCCTATCCGGTTTCGGCCGAGGCGACGACCGATTGCGAAGTGCTGGCGGTGCCGGCGCAGGCCTTTCTTGACCTGCTGCAAGCGCGTCCCGAAACGGCGATTTCCGTTCTGGCGGCCACCTTCCTGCATTTGCAGGGGCTGGTTGAGCAGATCGAACAGCTCAAGGCCCGGTCGGGCGCGCAACGGGTGGCGGAATTCCTGCTGGACCTTTGCCCCGCCGAGACCGAAAGCACCACCGTGATCCTGCCCTATGACAAGATGCTGATCGCGGGGCGGCTGGGAATGAAACCCGAAAGCCTGAGCCGCGCCTTCGTGCGCCTGCGCGACCATGGGGTGCGCGTGAACCAGAGCAGCGCCGCCATTGCCTCGGTCAGCGGGCTGCGCGATCTGGTGCATTCCGACACGAGCGGGGCGTTGAGCCGCGTTATCTGACCGCCAGCATCGCCGCGATTGTGACCAACCACAGCGCCAGCGGCAAGCTGAAGGCCGTCATCCAGCCCGGAGCGGCCTCAAGATGCAAAAAGCCGCCAAGGATGCCGCGCGCCTTCAGCCATGCCAGCAACAGCAGGCCCGTCACGGCAAGCCTGCCATCACAGGTGGCAAGGGCGGTGGTGACAAGTGTCATGGCAATCAGTCGTGCCCATGTAAGGGTCAGCCTGTCCATCCCGCCCCCCAGATATGGCCCCAGATCGGGCCCCAGATCAGATAGACCGGCGGCAGGATCAGCACCCAGACCAGATCCACCATATGCCAGAACATCGCACCTGCCTGCACCGGTGCGGGGCGCGCCCGGATCGCCACAAGGGCCAGAACAACCACCCCCGCGATGACATGGGCGGCATGAAAGCCGGTAAGAAGGTAGTAGAAGGTAAAGAACGGCTGGCCATCGATGCCCAGCCCGGCGCGAAAGTCGCGCGCATATTCCACGCCCTTCAGCGCCAGAAACAACACCCCGCCACAGGCTGCCAGCAACAGCCCGATACGGGCACCCTTGCGGTTTGCGGTTGCGGCGGCGCGTTCGGCACGGGCGGCAAACAGGCCCGAGGTCACCAGAACCCCGGTATTCAGCGCCGCCATCCTGCCATCCAGTTGCCCCTGCGCCATGGCAAAACCTTGCGGGTCCAGCAGGCCGGTGATGACCATGGCCGAGACGCCTGCCATGAAAACCAGCACTTCGGACAGGATCAGCACCCACAGGATCAGCTCGCCCGGCAGGGCATCTGCCCGCATCACAGCACCAATTGCCGATAGATGTCCGGCAGCGCCGTGATCAGCCGGTCGGGCTCGCGGATCACCTGAAACCCGCCCTGACCGAAGATGCGCGGAAACCAGCTTTGCGCGTCACGGTCGATGGTGATGCCAAAGACAGCATGGCCCGCCCGCCGCGCCTGCCGCACGGCCATGGCGCTGTCCTCGACGCCGTGGCGGCCTTCGTAGTGGTCAAGGTCATTGGGTTTGCCATCGGTGAGGACGATCAGCAGGCGGCG
>CALRKX020000164.1:0-5786 GCA_943368305.1 Erythrobacter sanguineus | reverse complement strand
CAAGTGCTGCGGGGGCAAAGCCATGCGCCGCCTTGCCGTGCTGGGCGGCCAGATCCATCAGGAAATGTTGCGCCAATATCGCCACATCGCCGCGCCGGGCGCGCAGGGGCGGCAGGTGCAATTCGGCGACCGCCAGGGTGTAATACAGGTCGGGCCGGAACGCGCCATCGGCCACCCGCCGGGCAAGGTCCATGCCCGACCCGGCAATCAGCCGCAGGTTGGTGGTCAGCACCTCTTGCCCGCCAAGGGGGGTAAAGCTGCCCTCTTCGGCCAGCCGCCACAGCGCCAGTTGCAGCGCGGGACTGGCATGTTCAACCCCGGCCACGAACAGCGTGCCGCGGTCAGATTTTTGTGCAAGGCCGATCTTGTTCACGCCCCCCGGCAGCACGCCACGCTTGGCGCCGAACAGTTCCACCATGGCCAGATCCTCTGGCATTCCGGCCAGATTGATCGCGTGAAACGGCCGGTCAGATCGCAGGCTGCCAAGGTGCATGGCGCGGGCCAGCCGGGCCTTGCCGGTGCCGGGTTCCCCCGCCAGCAAAACCGGCACGTCAAAGCTGGCATAGTGCCGCGCCGCCTCGACAAGCACATTCATCGGGCTTTGCGGCGAACGCAGGATGGTTTCAAACCCCATCCCCTCGCGCAGGGCGCTGCGCTTTTTCTCCAGCTTGGTCTGCGCCGTGGCGGCCAGAAAGCGCATTTCCAGCGCCATCCGTTCGTTTTCCCGCGCGAGGGAAAACAGCCGTGCGCCGTTGCGGGCGGCCATCAGCAACTGGTCGGGGTGCCAGGGCTTGGTCAGGAACTGATGGATGCCCGCCTCATTGATCGCCTGCGCCATGGCGCCGGGGTCGGTATAGCCGGTGATGATGATGCGCACGGCATCGGGCCAGCGTTCGCGCAGGTCGGTCAGAAATTCGACGCCCGTGCGCCCCGGCATCCGCTGATCGCAGATCACCACATGCACCCATTCCGCGGCCATATGGGCCAAGGCGGCTTCGGCATCGCCCGCCGTCAGACAGTCGAACTCATCCTCCAGCGCCATCCGCATCGCGGACAGCGAGTGGGGTTCGTCATCGACCAGCAAAACGGTGGGGCGGGGGGTGGTCATGCCGCCTTTTCCTCCAGCCGCGATTTCAGCCAGTGCAGCCAGTCGGCCATGCCCTCGCCGGTGCGGGCCGAAACCTTGAGGATTTCGATGGCCGGATTCACCCGGCGCAGGTTCGCCTCATAGGCGGCGATGTCGGCATCGATATGGGGGGCAAGGTCGATCTTGTTCAGGATGGCCAGCTTGGCGGCGGTGAACATATCGGGGTATTTCAGGGGCTTGTCCTCACCTTCCGTCACCGACAGGATTGCCACCTTGGCATCTTCACCCAGATCAAAGGCGGCGGGGCAGACAAGGTTGCCGACGTTTTCGATGAAGAGGTAACTGGCCGTCCGGGGCCGCAATTCGTCGATCGCATGGCCGACCATCTGGGCATCCAGATGGCATCCCTTGCCGGTGTTGATCTGCATGGCTCGCGCCCCGGTGGCGCGGATGCGGTCGGCATCCACGCTGGTTTGCTGATCTCCCTCGATCACCGCCAAGGGCGCATCCCCAAGCGCCTGAATGGTCTTGCACAAAAGCGTCGTCTTGCCGGAACCGGGCGAGGAGACAAGGTTCAAGGCCAGCACCCCCAGCGCATTCAGCACCCGGCGGTTTGACTGCGCCAGTGCGTCGTTCTTGGCCAGGATCGAGGTTTCCACCTCGATCAGCCGGGCCTGCGACATGCCGGGAACCGAAACGCCCGCCGGGCCTTCGCCATAGTGGCGGTGGTCGTGGGGGTGGTCGTCCAGCACATGGTGATGGGCGGTTTCGCCGTGCCCGTGCCCGTGGTCGTGCCCGTGATCCTGTCCATGGCCATGGTCATGGTGGTGATCCAGACCAAGGGCATGTGCCTCATCATGGGTCATCTTGCGGCCATCGGCCGTCACAACATCGTTGCATCCGCAAACCGTGCACATCACAGCACCTCCATGTCGCGTATCCGCATTTCGTCGCCCCCCTCGGGCAACAGCCGTCCGCCGCCGCAAAGGGGGCAGGGGGCCAGCCGGTCGTCGATCTCGACGGCCTTGAGGCAATCGTAGCACATCGCGCGGCCGGGCAGGTCTATCATTTCCAGCCGCGCGCCTTCGGCCGGGCTGCCGCGCATCACCACGTCGAAGGCAAATTCAAGGGCGGGCTTTTCCACCCCGGCAAAGCGCCCGATCTCCAGCCGCATCACCGTGACCCGCGCAAAGCCGTGGGCGCGGGCCTGGTCGAGGACGATGCTGCGGATGCCTTCGGCCAGGCTCATCTCATGCATGGCGGACCTCGCGGATGGTGACAGGTTCGCATGGATCGTGCAGGGCGATGACAAGGGGCGCAAGGGCGGGATCAAGGCCGGTCAGCGCATGATGCAGCGTGCCGCCGGGGGCCAGCAGGTGGTCGGTGGGCGTGCGGCGGGTGATGCCGGTGACGATGCCGCCCGCATGGGTCAGCCGCAGCGCATAGGTGCCACGGGCGGCAGGGGCAAGGGCGGTGCCGTTTGCCATGGTCACCGCGGGCAGGTCGCCGCGCAGGCAAGCCTCGGCATCAACCAACCGCGCCATCAGCCGCCACAGGGGGCCGCGCCCGCGGTCAGCCTCTAGCGCCGTCAGCAGGGGATGGTCCGCCCGACGGACAGCCAGCGAGGTATCAAACGCGCCATCGGCCAAGGAATTGGCCGGTGCGGGCAGCGCGGGCGCGCTGGCCATGCGGCCCGGAAAGGCGCGGTCCACGGCGCGGGCAAGGCATGAGACGCCGGTGCCAGAGGTCAGCCACAGGCGCAGGTCGGGCAGGGTGCGGGGCAGACCACGCGGGCCGAACAGCGCCTGTGCCACCGCCGATTGCGGCGGGCGGGCGGGGGCAAGGCCCAAGAGGGGCGGCAGGGTCACGAACAGCACGGCCAGATGATCGCGCAGCACTTCGGCCGCCAGATCGGTGGCGGTCACCAGTGGCGGCAGGCCAAGCGCGGCGCGGGCGGCGGCCCCCTGGGCCATCCGGCACAGGTTGAACAGGCGCGGCAACAGTGCCGCGACCTCCTTGACCGGCTTGCCCACGATCAGACGGCCCAAAGGCAGGGCCGGGGCGCGGGTGATCTGCACCGCGCCGGGGGACAGCCGGATTTCCGTGCCGCCTGTCATGGATCAGCCGCCCATGCCGCCGGTGATCAGCTTGCGCCGGTTGGGCGCAAGGTCTGGGATCGGCGCCTCCTCTGGCGGGGCCAGTTCGGCCTCTCGCGCAGCGCGAATCTCGGCGGCGCGGTCGGTCTCGCCCTTGTTCTCGGCCTTCCACAACTCGACCATCACCGCCTGCGCCACCTGCACCGCCTGCAATTGGCTGGTGAAATCGGCCATGGGTGAGAAGAGAGAGCAGGCGAGGTAAGGCCCCGTCAGTTCGCGGGAGTTGTGCAGGAATTCATACTCGCCCGAGGGGAAGGCGATGGTTTCCTTGGCGGTGGCGGGCAAGGCGGGGCGGTCGTCTGGCGGCAGGAACACAAGGTTCATGAACCACGGCGCCACCAGCACGCCCAGAAACCCGCCTTCATGCGGCTGAAAGCCCACAGCCTCGACATGCAGGGCGTGGTTCACCATCGGCACGTCGCGCATCTTGCCATTGAAGACCTCGCGAAAGTCCGCCTCCAGCGCGCCGACGCGCCGGGCCATTTCGGCGCGCACAAAGGCATCGGGCGCGCCGGGGTCTTCGCGCACCAGAAACTGCGCCTTGGGGGCAGAGCAGCCCGGGCAGGTCCAATCGGCAGGCAGGTCAAGAAACGAGGTGCCGGGCAGCACCTGCCGCGTGTCGTCGCCTTCGGCCGGGTCATAGGGCGTCCAGCAAATCTTGCATTCCATGATTGCGCGGGCGCTGATCTTGTCGCTGGCGCCCAGATAGCTGCCCTCGAATCCGGTGGGTGCGGTCATGGCCCCGTTCATTTGATGGCCCTCACCACTTCACGCAGGCGTTTTGCGCTGTCGTGCAAATCCTCTGCGGCGGCAAGCGCGACCTCTGGCATGTCGGTCACCTCGAAGGTGTCCAGAATCAACTGGTCGGTAGAGTTGTAGAACTGCACCCGCCAGACATGGGCCAGCGCCAGCGCGGTGATGCGGCAGTTGCCGTAACCGCGCGACAGGATGGTGACCGCCCCTTCGCCCAAAGCCTCTGCCAGCCAGTCAAGGTCTTCGGGGGTGTGGGGCAGCAGGGTCAGGTTGATGACATGGGGCTCCGTGCCGGGGGTATAGGCCGCCGATTTGTCCACCAGTTCGGCCAGCAGGGCGGGGGCGTTGACGACACCGGGGTTGCGCTGGGCCAAGCCCCCCAGCGCCGGGCGGTGCGGCAGGTGGGCGCGGGCGATCGACAGGGCGGGCACCGGACCAACCTCGATCCGGTCCACACCGGCACCGGCCAGCATCCAGACCCCGGCGAACACGCTTTCCTGTACCGCAATCGCCGGGATGCCACGCAGCTTCATCGACACCTCGCCCTGGCCCATCGCATCGGCCATCACGGCGCGGGCGGCGGAGGGCAGGGCCGACAGGTCGAACTCTGCCCCCGCACCCTCTGCCGCATCGGCCATTGCCAGCAGCATCGCCAGCGCCGGTTCGGCATGGGACGGGTCTTCGACCTCTGGCAGATGGGGGGCATAGGTCCGCATGCCGGATGGCAGGGGGGTATAGGTCAGCTCCTCATCCTCGATGGGTTGAGAGCCAGGGCCAAAGCCGGTTGGGGGCATCATGAAGGGCGAAACCATGGGGAGACCTCAGGCGGCTGGGCGTTGCAGGATCAGCGTGGTGCGCGACAGGTAATCGCCCCAGTCGCGCACCTTTTCGATGGAGCCAAGGAACTGGCCGTCGCGGTAAAACAGAAAACCGGGGGTTTTCAGCGCGCGAGTCTCCTCGCGCAGTTCGGCCTCGATGGCGTCATCGACCACGGCACAGTCAAAGGCGTGCTGAAAGGCGATGCGCAATTCTGGCAGGATCACGGCGGCATCGGCGGTTTCAAGGTTGCGCCGGGCATCGCCGGGGATGAACAGGCAATGCGCGCCGGGGCGGGCGGTAAACTCGGCCACGTCATGGCGGCTGTGCAGGCGCGGCCAGCCGAATTCGGTTTCCAGCCGGGCGATCAGCGGGTGAGGGGCGGCGGCGGCCGGCAGGTCGTGATGGTCATGGGCGTGGTCGTGCATGGTCAACCCGTGGTTTGGCCCGCGTCCAGCGCGGTCTGAAGGTGGGGGGGAAGGGCGGGGGTGCGGGCCTCCAGATCGGCGAAGGCCGAACCAAGGTCACCGCCCTGCATCAGGGCGCGCAGGCCGGTCAGGGCAGCGCGAATTTTCAGCGCTTCATCTTCGGCCAGGATCTCTCGGGCGGTGCCAAGGAAGACCAGCAGCCAGTCGCCCGGCTTGGCATCGGGGGTCAGCGACAGGTCGATAAGCTGGCCGTCGTCGGTGGTTCCGGCGATGCCGGTGGCGCTGATCAGCCGCATCGGGTCGCCCACACACATCAGCGCGACCCCGGGAAAAAGCGGTCATCGCCGGTGCGGCAGGCGTCTTCGGGCGCGGGGCGACCGGATTCATAGGCGTCGCGGCGAATGGCACTGTCGGCCAGGTCTGGCGAGGGGGTGCGGCCTGCGGTGGCGGTTACCCCCCAGCGGGCGAGGATGCCCCGCGCCATGTCCAGCGCGGGGGCGATCTGCGCGGCCACAGCGGGGCGCAAACCACCGCCGTAATCCTCCA
>CALRKX020000163.1:0-5796 GCA_943368305.1 Erythrobacter sanguineus | reverse complement strand
GCCCACCTTCACCGCGCGGGTGCGCAACGACCCCAGGTCAGAGCCGGTGTTCGGCTCGGTGAAAACGGCGGTCGGCAGAATTTCCCCGCTGGCCAGCTTGGGCAACCACTGGGCCTTTTGCTCATCCGTGCCGCCACACAGGATCAGTTCGGCGGCAATCTCGCTACGGGTTCCAAGGCTGCCGACGCCGATATACCCGCGCGACAGTTCCTCTGAAACCACCACCATGCTGGCCTTCGATAGCCCAAATCCACCGAATTCCTCGGGAATTGTCAGGCCGAACACGCCCATCTCGGCCAGTTCGGTAATCACCTCCATCGGGATCAACTCATCCTTCAGGTGCCAGTCATGCGCGAAAGGCACCACCTTTTCATCGGCATAGCGGCGGAACTGGTCGCGGATCATCTCCAGCTCCTCGTCCAGCCCCGTCGTGCCAAAGGTCGCCCGGCCATGGTTGTCGCGCATCAGCGCCACCAGACGCGCCCGTGCCACCGCCGTGTTGCCCTCGGCCATCAACCGCCGCGCCGCCGCGCCCGGTGCGGCCTCAATCCCCAGATCGGACAGCCGCGCCAGCTCGCCCTGGCTCATCGGAATGCCGCCGTGAATCTGGCTCAGGTATTCGCCAGCCCCGATCTGCAGGATCAGCGCCTCCATCTCGCCCAAGGCCCCCGCCTCGGCCAGACGCGCCGCCCAGGCGTGCAACTGCCGCAGCGCCTCGGTATAAGTGGCCAGCCACGACAGGGCGTGGGCCGCGAACTGATGGGTCTCCAGCGCGGCGCTGCTGATCTTGCTGTCCACCGTCACAAGACTGCGCAGCGCCTCGCGCGCGCGGACAAAGATCGCCTCGACCTCGGGCACGATGGCCGCCGTCAGGCCGGTCAGATCCGACAGAGAAATCTGCCCCTCAAGGCGCTGTCCATCATGGGCCATCATCCTATCCCCCGCGAAGATTCTGCACCTGCACTGGGTAAACCCTTTGCAGTCGCAGCGCAACAAGCTTTCGGCAATGGCAATACCAACGCACTATAATGTCGCGCCAAATCGGCGCCACCGAATGACAAAGGGGAAAGGCACAGCGCCTTCCCCCTCGCCCTTCCTGAAATACTCTCGGGGGAATCCGAGGGAAAAGTGCCCCCGGCCTTCCTCAGCCGATCGCGGCGGCCTTCACGTCATCATCGATATGCGCGACATACTGTTCAAAGTTCTTCGAGAACATATCGACCAGCTTCTTGGCCTGCGCATCATAGGCGGCCTTGTCGGCCCAGGTCTCGCGCGGGTTCAACAGCATGGTGTCCACGCCCGGCACCGCCACCGGCACCTCAAAGCCAAAGTTCGGGTCCTTGCGGAATTCGACCTTGGCCAGCGATCCGTCCAGTGCCGCGGTCAACAGCGCGCGGGTGGCCTTGATCGGCATCCGCTTGCCCGTGCCATGCTTGCCCCCGGTCCAGCCGGTGTTGACCAGCCAGCAGGTTGCCCCCGTGCTGGCAATCTTTTCCTGCAACAGTTTGCCATAGACCTCTGGGCGGCGCGGCATGAAGGGCGCGCCGAAACAGGTTGAAAAGGTCGGCGTCGGCTCGACGATCCCGCGCTCGGTGCCCGGCGTCTTCGAGGTGAAGCCCGACAGGAAGTGATACATCGCCTGCGCCGGTGACAGCCGAGAGATCGGCGGCAGCACGCCATAGGCGTCGCAGGTCAGCATCACCACATTCTTCGGCATCCCGCCCAACCCGGTGGCCGACGCGTTAGAGATATACTCCAGCGGATAGGCGCAACGCATGTTGTCGGTCAGACTGTTGTCTTCGAAATCCAGCTCGAATGTCTCTGGGTCATAGACCATGTTCTCGATCACGGTCGCGAAGCGCGAGGTGGTCGCGTAAATCTCCGGCTCGGCCTCGGCCGACAGGTTGATGGTCTTGGCATAGCAGCCGCCTTCAAAGTTGAAGGTGCCCCTGTCAGACCAGCCATGTTCGTCATCGCCGATCAGGATGCGGCTGGCATCAGCCGACAGCGTGGTCTTGCCGGTGCCCGACAGGCCAAAAAACACCGCCGTCTCGCCCGTGTTGCCGATGGCATGGTTGGCCGAGCAGTGCATCGGCATCACACCCTTTTCCGGCAGGATATAATTTAGCAGCGTGAAGACCGATTTCTTGTTCTCGCCCGCGTATTCTGTGTTGGCGATCAGGATCAGCTTCTTGTCGAAGTTCAGGGCAATGACCGTATCGGTGCGGCAACCGTGCCGGGCCGGATCGGCCTTGAACGACGGGCAGTTGATGATGGTGAATTCGGGGACAAAGCTGTCCAGCTCTTCGCGCGAAGGGCGGCGCAGCAGATGCCGGATGAACAGGCCATGCCAGGCCAGTTCGGTCACCATCCGCACATCCAGCCGGTGCTCGGGATCGGCACCAGCGAACAGATCCTGCACAAAGTAGTCGCGGCCCTTCATATGCGCCAGCATATCGGCATAGAGCCGGTCAAAGGCATCGGGGGCCATCGGCGCGTTGTTTTCCCACCAGACGGTGTTTTCCACCGACGCGGTGCGCACCACATGCTTGTCTTTGGGCGACCGGCCGGTGAACTGGCCGGTGGTGCACAGGAATGCGCCGCCCTTGCCCAGCTTGCCTTCGCCCCGCGTGACCGCCGCTTCGACCAGCGCCGGTTCGATCAGGTTATAATAAACATGGCCAAGCCCAGAGATACCCTGATCTTCCAACGTCGCGTTGGCGTTCACCCGTCCGGTCATGTCCAGCAAGCTCCTGTTTCCACCCCTGCTTGGGCGGTCAAGTCAAACACAGGCATCCGGGCCTTGGATGCCACCAGCACCACTCCTCGATGGGCTGATGCAGGGGCTATAACATGGAGATTTTGTGGCGAATAGAACGGTTTAGTACAGTTAGCGCAACCATTTTCACATCGGGCAAAGTTTAGCGCAATCATTTCCGGCATGTGAGCAGATGTGCGGCAGTTTCGCCATGGGTGGACAAATTCGCCACATCTTTGCCCGTCTGCGACAGGGTGATTCGCACATTGCTGTTGATTCCCGCGCCTTAAAGCCCGATCATCCAACAAAATAATAATGAGCAGAATTGGGGAAGCCGAAGATGGCACGGATCGCCCTTGTTGATGATGACCGCAATATTCTCACCTCGGTCTCCATGGCACTGGAAGCCGAGGGGTTCGAGGTTGAAACCTATAACGACGGGCAGTCCGCACTGGATGCCTTCAACCGCCGCCTGCCCGATATGGCGGTGCTGGATATAAAGATGCCCCGCATGGACGGGATGGATCTGTTGCAGCGCCTGCGACAGAAATCCTCTATGCCCGTGATCTTTCTCACCTCCAAGGATGATGAGATCGACGAGGTTCTGGGCCTGCGCATGGGGGCGGATGATTACGTCAAAAAGCCCTTCAGCCAGCGCCTTCTGGTCGAACGCATCCGCGCGCTCTTGCGCCGGCAGGATGTCATCGCCAATGGCGAAACCGCCACGGTCGAGGAAAACAAGATCATGGAGCGCGGGCAACTGCGCATGGACCCCTTGCGCCATTCGGTAAGCTGGAAGGGCCGCGATGTTGCGCTGACCGTCACCGAATTCATGCTGTTGCAGGCTTTGGCGCAACGGCCCGGTTTTGTGAAAAGCCGCGACCAGCTGATGGATGTGGCCTATGATGATCAGGTCTATGTCGATGACCGCACCATCGACAGCCATATCAAGCGCCTGCGCAAGAAAATGCGCGCGGTGGACGATGATTTCTCGGCCATCGAAACCCTTTATGGCATTGGCTATCGTTACAACGAAGAATGACCGCAGCCGCCAAGATCGATACTGACAAGGCAAGCCCGGCAAAGCCGGGCGAGTTGCTTTTGGGTGAAGACTGGGTTTCACCAGAGGTTCTGGTCGATCCGGTGCTGCGCGCAGGCCGCAGACGTCGCGGCTTCATGACGCTGAACCGCTCGCCTCTGGCGCGCAAGATCATCGTCTTCAACCTGGTGGCGCTGGTCATGCTGGTGGCCGGAGTGCTGTTCCTGAACCCGTTCCGCGACAGTCTGGTGTTGCAGCGCGAACAGGCCCTGATCACAGAGGCGCAGCTTTTGGCCGATGTGGTCGCCGGCAAGTCGCCCACCACCCTGCCCGCCACTCTGGGCGGCGTGACCATCGGCCCCAGTGTCGAGGTGTTCCTGTTCGACACCACCGGCACAGTCATTGCCCGCGCCGAAGGCGGGCAATCCAGCGCCGAGATCCTGCGCCGCGAAGGTCGCCCAACCGTGATCACCGATTTTCTGGGCGGCATCTGGGATACTGTTTCGGGCCTGCTGGTCGGTGCGGACGACCCGACGATCGGCGCCAGCACGAACGAAGTGCTGGCCCGCAGTCAGCTTGACCGCGCGCTCAAGGGCGAACTGGCTGTCACGGGCGGCGCCGGCACCTCGGAAACCACGCTGTTCGCCGCCCTGTCCCCCGTGCACAACGGTGCCGGGCAGGTGATCGGCGCCATCGCCGTCGCCTCGGCGCGCGGAGAGATTGACGCGCTTGTGCGCTATGAACGCGAACAGGTTCTTCAGATGTTCGTGATCGCGCTTCTGGTTTCGATCGGCCTGTCGATGGTTCTCGCCTCGACCATCGCCAACCCCTTGTCCGATCTGGCCGCCGCCGCCGAACTGGGCCGCGACCGTGACGCGCGCCACATGTCACCCGGACGGGTGCGCATTCCAGACCTGTCGGCCCGCCCGGACGAGATTGGCCGCCTGTCGGTTGCCATGCGCGGCATGGTCGCCGCCCTTTACGAACGCATCGACGCCAACGAACAATTCGCCGCCGACGTGGCGCATGAGATCAAGAACCCCCTCGCCAGCCTGCGCTCTGCCGTAGGGTCGTTGCACTATGTCAAAAAGGACGAGCAGCGCACCAAACTGCTGGAAGTGATCGACCATGACGTCCGCCGTCTGGACCGTCTGGTCAGCGACATCTCGAACGCCTCGCGCCTCGACAGTGAACTGGTCAAGGAAGAGGAAGAAGAGTTCAACCTTCTGAAAACCCTTGCCAATCTTACCGAATATCTGGGCCAGCAGGCGCGCGAGAAAGGCGTGGATTTCATCACCGATTTTCCCGCCGACCCCATCCGTATCCGGGGGCTGGAGGCCCGTCTGGCACAGGTTTTCGTCAACCTGATCACCAATGCCACCTCGTTCTGCGACAAGGGCGATGCGGTGCGCGTCTGGGCCCGCAAACGCGAAAACCGCGTGCTGGTGGTGGTGGAAGATACCGGCCCCGGCATTCCGGAACAGGCGCTGACCAAGATATTCAAGCGGTTCTACTCGGAGCGCCCGGAACAGCAGTTCGGCAACCATTCCGGCCTTGGCCTGGCCATCTCGAAACAGATCATCGAGGCGCATGGCGGCGTGATCTGGGCCGAAAACATCCGCCCGACCAATGCCGACCCCACGTCAGAGCCACTGGGCGCGCGCTTCGTCGTCGGCCTGCCGGTGTGACAACCACAGACCTCCTGCACGCCTCTTGCGTCGCCCTCGGTTCCGACCGGGGGCTTCTTGTTCTGGGGCCATCGGGGGCGGGAAAATCGGGG
Organism: Erythrobacter sanguineus; assembly: GCA_943368305.1. Lineage (GTDB taxonomy): Bacteria > Pseudomonadota > Alphaproteobacteria > Rhodobacterales > Rhodobacteraceae > Fuscibacter. The sequence continues at coordinate 219 of CALRKX020000163.1, read as the reverse complement.
CTGGCCCTGCACCTTATGGCACTTGGCGCGCAACTTGTGGCCGATGACCGCACCGAGATCACCGCCACCGACGGCGATCTTTACGCCAGTAGCCCCCCCACCATCGCCGGTCTGATCGAGGCGCGGGGCATCGGCCTGCTGACGGTCCCCGCCCTGCCGCGCGCAAAACTGGTGCTGGCGGTCGATCTTGGCCAGACCGAACCCGACCGCCTTCCCCCT
>CALRKX020000162.1:0-5836 GCA_943368305.1 Erythrobacter sanguineus | reverse complement strand
CGCCTATTCGCTGGTGCATGATGATCTGCCCTGCATGGACGATGACGACCTGCGGCGCGGCCTGCCCACGGTGCATGTGAAATGGGATGAGGCCACGGCAGTTCTGGCCGGTGACGCCTTGCAGACACTGGCGTTCGACTTGCTGGCCGATCCGGCGCTGGGCAGCGCCGAGGTGCGGATCGCTCTGGTTTCCGGGTTGGCAAAGGCCAGTGGTGCCAATGGCATGGTGCTGGGGCAGGCGCTGGACATTGCCGCCGAAACCGCGCCCGTTCCGCTGACCCTGCCGCAGATCACCCGGTTGCAGGCGGGCAAGACCGGCGCGCTGATCGGCTTTTCGGCCGAGGCGGGGGCCGTGCGTGCCGGGGTCGACCCGGCACCGTTGCGGGCCTATGCCGATGCTCTGGGACTGGCGTTCCAGATCTGGGATGATGTGCTGGATGTCACCGGCGATGCTGCCAAGACCGGCAAGCGCGTGGGCAAGGATGCGGGTGCCGGCAAGGCCACCTTTGTCTCGCTGCTGGGGCTGGACGGGGCCAAGGCGCGGGCCGCCGAACTGGTGGCGCAGGCTGAAATGGCGCTTTCCCCATACGGCGCGGGGGCTGCGAACTTGATTGCGGCGGCGCGCTTCGCTATCTCGCGCGAAAGCTGAGGAGCCACGATGGCCGACCTTCCCGCCACCCCGATTCTTGACCGCGTGAAACTGCCCGCCGACCTGAAGGGTCTGTCGGACCGAGAGTTGCGGCAACTGGCCGATGAACTGCGGGCAGAAACCATCAGTGCGGTTTCGGTCACGGGGGGGCATCTGGGCGCGGGTCTGGGGGTGGTTGAATTGACCGTGGCGCTGCACGCGGTGTTCAACGCGCCGCGTGACAAGATCATCTGGTATGTCGGGCACCAGTGCTATCCGCATAAAATCCTGACCGGGCGGCGCGACCGTATCCGCACCTTGCGGACCGAAGGGGGCCTGTCCGGTTTTACCAAGCGGTCGGAAAGCCCGTATGACCCGTTCGGTGCGGCGCATTCCTCTACCTCTATCTCTGCCGCGCTTGGCTTTGCCGTGGCGGCTGATCTGGGCGGCGATCCCGGTGATGCGGTTGCTGTGATCGGCGACGGCTCGATGTCTGCGGGCATGGCGTTCGAGGCGATGAACAACGCGGGCCATTTGAAAAAGCGGCTGTTCGTGGTGTTGAACGACAATGAAATGTCGATCGCCCCGCCGGTGGGGGCCTTTTCGGCCTACCTTAGCCGCATGTATGCCGGTGCCCCGTTCCAAGACCTGAAATCGGCGGCGCGCGGGGTGGTTTCCCTGTTGCCGGAACCGTTTCAGGAGGGGGCGCGGCGGGCCAAGGAAGTGCTCAAAGGCATGGCCGTGGGCGGCAGCTTGTTCGAGGAACTGGGTTTCTCTTATGTCGGTCCGATTGACGGGCATGATCTGGACCAGCTTTTGCCGGTTCTGCGCACGGTTCATGCCCGTGCAAACGGGCCGATGCTGATCCATGTGCTGACGAAAAAGGGCAAGGGTTATGCGCCCGCCGAGAATGCCCCCGACCGAGGCCATGCGCGCGCCAAGTTCGATGTGGTGACGGGCGAGCAGAAAAAGGCCCCGTCGAATGCCCCCAGCTATACCAGGGTTTTCGCCGAAAGCCTGATCCGCGAGGCGGAGGCGGACCCCAGGATCGTCGCCATTACCGCCGCCATGCCGGATGGCACCGGGCTGGACCTGTTCGGTGCGCGGTTCCCGAAGCGCACCTTTGACGTGGGCATTGCCGAGCAGCACGCCGTCACCTTCAGCGCCGGTCTCGCGGCCGGGGGAATGAAGCCGTTCTGCACGATCTATTCCACCTTCCTGCAACGCGGCTACGATCAGGTTGTGCATGATGTGGCGATTCAGCGCCTGCCGGTGCGCTTTGCAATCGACCGCGCCGGGCTGGTCGGGGCCGACGGGGCGACCCATGCGGGCAGTTTCGATGTGGCCTTCCTTGCCAACCTGCCGGGAATGGTGGTGATGGCTGCGGCGGATGAGGCGGAGCTTGTCCACATGGTCGCCACCGCCGCCGCGCATGACGATGGCCCCATCGCCTTCCGCTATCCGCGCGGCGAAGGCGTGGGGGTGGACATGCCCGCACGCGGCGTGCCGCTGAAGATCGGCAAGGGCCGCATGATCCGCGAAGGTGGCCGGGTGGCGCTTTTGTCCTTCGGCACCCGGCTGTCCGAAGTGCTCAGGGCGGTCGAGGCGCTGCTTGCCCGGGGCATCTCGCCCACAGTGGCGGATGCCCGCTTTGCCAAGCCGCTGGACCGTGACCTGATCCTTGAACTGGCCCGCACCCACGAGGCGCTGATCACCATTGAAGAGGGCGCGGTGGGCGGCTTTGGCAGCCATGTCGCCCAATTGCTGGCGGATGAGGGCGTGTTTGACCGTGGCCTGAAATACCGCAGCATGGTGCTGCCCGACACGTTCATCGATCAGGCCAGCCCAGAGGCGATGTACCGCGTGGCCGGCATGGACGCCCCGCAGATCGAGGCGAAAGTGCTGGAGGTTCTGGGGGTTTCTGTTGTGGGCTTGCGCGCCTGACCCCTTACCCCAAAGGCAGAGGGAGGGCAGCCTGCTGGCCGCTCTTGGGCCATTGGCCTTTGCCGTTTCCTTGAAAGAGGGCAGGATGAGGCCGAGACAACCCGGCGCATGGACCTTTGCACCGGGTCGCGCCATACTCGTTTCATGGAAAACGATGTCCTGATTGTTGGTGGCGGCCTGAATGGCCCCGCTCTTGCACTGGCCCTTGCCCAAGGCGGGCTGACCGTTACCGTGGTCGATGCCCGGCCCGCGCCGGTGCGGGCCGAGGCGGGGTTTGATGGGCGTGCCTATGCGCTGGCCGTGGCCTCGAAACGGTTGCTTTCGGTGATTGGGGTCTGGAAAGGGCTGGCCGACAGGGTGCAGCCGATCCTGAAGATCGTCGCCAGCGACGGTCGCGCCGGTGAAGGCCCCGCGCCGTTTTTCCTGACCTTTGACGCCGCCGAGATCGAGGAAGGCCCGATGGGCTTTCTGGCCGAGGACCGGTATCTTTACGCAGCCTTCCTTGCCGCAATGGCCAAGGAACCCCGCATTCGTCTGATTTCGGGCCAGACGGTCGTGGCGCAAGAGGTTGGCCCCGCGGGCGTGACCGTCACGCTGGCCAATGGCGACAGTCTGACGGCCAGGGTTCTGGTGGGTTGCGATGGCCGCACCTCTGGCGTGGCGCAGCGCGCGGGCATCCGGCGGCAGGGCTGGGGCTATGGCCAGACCGCACTGGTGACCGCCGTTCACCACGAAAAGGACCATCAGGGCACGGCGCATCAGTTCTTCATGCCCTCTGGGCCACTGGCTATTCTGCCGCTGCCGGGCGGGCATCATTCCTCGATCGTGTGGAGCGAACAGGACGACACGGCGCGCGCCATTCAGGCGCTGGACGATGCCGCCTATCTGCAAATGCTGCGCCCGCGCTTTGGGGATTTTCTTGGCGAAATCGCGCTGGCGGGAGACCGTTTCACCTATCCTCTCAACCTGACACTCGCAGAGAAATTCGTGCTGCCCCGCATCGCGCTGGCGGGCGATGCCGCGCATGGGGTGCACCCGATTGCCGGGCAGGGGCTGAACCTTGGCCTGCGCGATGTGGGGGCCTTGGCGCAGGTGCTGATAGAGGCGGCGCGGCGTGGCGAGGACATCGGCGCAATCAACGTGCTGGAGCGGTATCAGACTTGGCGGCGGTTCGATTCCACCTCGCTTGCCTTGGGGATGGATACCGTCAACCGGTTGTTTTCCAACGATAAACCCCTGATGCGGCTGGGGCGCGATATCGGGCTGGCGGCGGTCAATGCCATGCCCGGCCTGCGGCGCAGCTTCATCCGGCAAGCCGCCGGGCTGAAGGGTGACCTTCCGCGCCTGCTGGCGGGGCAGCCGATCTGACGACGCGCTGCCTATGCCATCACCACAACGGCCGACCTTGCCATTGACGGCATGACAGGGCGCAGGACACGCATCTGACGGCGCCACTTGGAAGCGGGTCATGGCCGGTGTAGCCTGCTTCCCTATGGCTCAGCCCCCTTTTGCCCCGGGATTGCATCTGCTGCTTGATCTTTACGGCGCGACGCATCTTGACGCGGCGCCAGAGCTGGAGGCTGTTCTGCGCCGCGCCGCCGAACGCGCGGGTGCAACGGTGATCGCCAGCCATTTCAAGCATTTCGGGGGCGAGGGCGGGGTGACCGGCGTCGTTCTGCTGGCCGAGTCGCATATCTCGATCCACACTTGGCCCGAGATCGGCTTTGCCGCCGTTGATATCTTCATGTGCGGCGCGGCCCGCCCCGATCTGGCCCGGCAAGAGATAGTGGCTGCGCTAAAGCCAAGCCATACCCGGCTGTCGCGGATAGAGCGGGGCACGGGTCACTTGAACCAGGCGTCCCACCCGGCGTTGTAATACCCCACCAGCGCATGAGATTGCAGCCGGTTCACATCGGCGGGCATGTCCGCCTCGTCCAGCGCAAACACCTGTGCCGCGCGCCAGACTTCGGGCGTGGCATGGCGCAGGCCCATAGGCAGGTGAAGGGCGCGCGGGGCCAGCGGGCGAGCCGAGACCAGAGTAAAGCCCCAGTCGCCAAAGCTGGGCACATAGACATGATAGGGCAGCACCCACAGCCTACCGCCGGGTGCAATTGGGTTGCGCGTCGCCTGCAATGTATGAACCACCGACCAATAGCCCTGCCGCGCGAACAGCGGAGAGCCGGATTGGACCACCATAACCCCGGTTGCCGACAATCTCTCTGCCAGCATGGCATAGAATTCCTGGGTATAAAGTTTGGACAGCGCGATCGACTTCGGGTCCGGCAGATCGACGATGATCACGTCGTAACTGTCACGATCCTGCGCCGCAAAGGCCCAGGCATCGGCGGTCACCACTGTCATGCGCGGGTCGTTCAGCGACCCCGCGTTCAGCGCCACAAGGTCGGCATGGTTGCGAAACAGCCCTGTTACCGCAGCATCCAGATCGACCAGCGTCACAGCCGCTACATCGGCGCTGCGAAACACCTCACGCGCGGCCAACCCGTCACCGCCGCCCAGGATCAGTATCTTTTGCCGGCGGGGGGCCAATGCCATCGCCGGCTGTACCAGCATTTCGTGATAGCGATGTTCGTCCTGACTATCGAACTGGATCGAGGCATCCAGAAAGAACCGGGTCCGGCCCTGAAACCGTGTCAGGGTCAGGTGCTGATAGGGGCTGTCTTGCGACAGGATCACCTCGTCTTCGAACAGGCTGGCCTCGACCACCGACACCATCCGTTCCGATTGCACCAGAAACACCAACAGGGCGCACAGGGCCACGGCCCAGACCACCACCAGCACGCGCGACATCTGCGCCCTAAACAACCACAGCGAAATCCCCGCAACCAGCAGGTTCAGCACCCCGAACGAAAGAGAGGCCGACATCAGCCCCAGATGCGGCACGATCAGCAGCGGAAAGGCGACCGAGGCTGCCAGCGCCCCGACATAGTCGACACTCAGCACGTTTTCGAACCGGAAGGCAGCCGCGCCCACCTCTTTCAGAACGCGGGCAATCAGCGGAATTTCCATGCCGCACAGAATGCCGGTCAGCACCAGAAAGAGGTATAGCGGCAGCTCCACCTCGCCCATCCAGGCATAAGCAAAGAACATGACCGGCGCCATACAGCCGCCAACGACCCCCAGCGCGATCTGCGCCCAGACAAAGCCGCTGACCGCGCGGTCCACAAACCGGGTGACCCAGGCTCCCAGGCCCATCGAGGCCAGAAACACCCCGATGACCAACGAGAACTGCCGCACACTGTCGCC
>CALRKX020000161.1:0-5875 GCA_943368305.1 Erythrobacter sanguineus | reverse complement strand
GGCCCGGGTCTTGGCGGGGGGTTGTGCCACGGGGCGTGGGGTCTTGCAGACGGGGGCTGGCAAGCAGGGCGTCGATCGCGGCGGGCAACCCCTCGCCATCGGCGGGATCAAGGTTTGACTGGCCCAGCAGGGCATAGGGCGGCTGGGGGGTGGGAAAGGGCAGATCACCCGCCAGAAGGTGCAGCCAGAACGCAGCCTCGTCATGGTTGCGACGGCCGTTCCTGTCTTCCGGTCCGTCAAACACCGGCGGTGTTGCATACCAGGTCAGCAGGGTCAGCCTGCGGCCATCGGGCAGTTGCACCGGCACGGCCCAGTGCCCCGAGGTGGACAGGCGCTGCACCGCTGCCACCTCGGGCGTGGTGTCCGGAGGTATCAGGGTGCCGGGCAGGTCGCGCCACAGGAAGGCCGAATAATCCTGTGCCTGATCGGCCAGAATGGGCAGGCGCGACAGCACCGCCATGCCCGCCTGCCCGGCAAAGCGGCCAAAGCCTTGCGCGTCACGCGCCTCGCCCCGCTTGCCGTTGCCATCAAGGTCCAGCCCGGTGGCGATGCCGGTGTTGGGACGCAGGGCAAGGGTGTAGGGATAGGGATGGCCTGCGGCTGCCAGCCGGTCGGCCAATGCCTGCAACGCCTGGCCCCGGGCGTCATAGTCGATGCCGGTGATCAGGATCACATCGGCATCCAGCGCGCCGATCACGGTGACTGCGGCGGTGGCCTGCGGGTCTTTGGTGCTCATCATCGACCGCAGCAGCAGGCCGGGGCCAAAGCGGGTCAGTTCGGCATTCCAGGTGGCCAGACGCAGGCTATCCGCCGCAGCGGGCGGGGCCAGCAGGCACAGCAGCAGGATCAGATAGGCGCGTAGTGCCCCTGGGCCTTTTCGCTGCCCTTGGCCTTGCGGGTTTCGCGGATCATCTCGGCCACGCGGCCCATGGCGATGCCACGCATGAAAAGGGAAGCAGGAAGAAAGGCCCATGCCGTCATTGTCCAGATCAGGGTCTGGGGGGAGCCCATCGTCATCGGCTGAAACCCGTCCGACGCGATTTTCACCACCGCAGGTGTCAGAAATGGCAGCAAAAACCCTAACGCAATGTTAACGCGGGCATCGCGTGACAAGCGGCGCACCACATCGGCGCCTGCGGTCGGGTCAAAGGTGGGCAGATTGACCCAGACGTTGAAGGCGGCGTCGCGCGGCGGCCAGCGCCCCGCCCGCATCATCGAGACGAAAACCCCCAGCGAAATCAGAGAGATCAGGTAAGACATCCCCGCCGCCGTACGGACCGAGGCCACCAGATGCGGAGAGCTGTCATCAGCCATCATCAGCGTGGCAAGGCGCACCGGGCTGTAGGGGAAATCCATCGAAATGCCGATCAGCGTGCCAATGGCGTCGAAGAATTCGGTTATGGTGGTTGGAGCTACGCGGCCCCGCTCGATCGCGGACAGGGTGAAGACGGTGACCAGCAACATCACAAACCGGATGCGGTTGAAGGGCGGCGCATCGCGGAATTCGACCAGGCTGGGATAGGTGGCGTTGTATTCGATGAAGGTCAGCGTGCCGGCAAACAGTGCCACAAGGGCCACCATCTGCTTGGTATCGGCACCAATCCCCGGCAAAAGTGCCGAAGGCGTGGCGACCACCACCATAACCAGAAACGCGCGCACGAATGCGCTTGTTATTCTTGACACAACGGCCCTTCCACCTGCCAAACGGTCTGATTCGGTGCTTTGCCGAACCATTGTTCCGATGATGTCCCGCACTTTGTGGCGGATTGCCTCAATCTTGCCCAATTTGTGCCTTTATTCGCCAGGGTCCGCAACAGTCCTGACCATAAGGCCGAACGACTTGGGCGATTTATGGGACGAGGTGTCGCCCGATTGCATCAAACCCATGGCAAGAAAAAGGCCGCCCAAGCGGGCGACCCTTATATCATTGGTTGAATTGTGTCAGACCCATGAATGGCTCTGGTTGTATTTCGCCTCGAACGTGTCGATGGATTTGGCCTTTTCCAGCGTCAGGCCGATGTCATCAAGTCCGTTCAGCAGGCAATGCTTGCGAAAGGGATCAATCTCAAAGCTGAACGACTGGCCGTCCGAGGTGGTGACGGTCTGATTTTCCAGATCCACGGTCTGACGGGCGTTTTCGCCCTTTTCGGCGTCTTTCATCAGCACATCCACCGCCTCTTGCGGCAGGACGATGGGCAGGATGCCGTTCTTGAAGCAGTTGTTGAAGAAGATGTCGGCAAACGAGGTCGAGATCACGGCGCGGATCCCAAAGTCCAACAGCGCCCAGGGCGCATGTTCGCGCGACGAACCGCAGCCAAAGTTGTCACCGGCGACGATGATCTGCGCCTTGCGATAGGCGGGCTGGTTCAGCACGAATTCGGGAATCTCTTTCCCGTCAAGGGTATAGCGCATCTCATCAAACAGGTTCACGCCCAGACCCGTGCGCTTGATTGTCTTGAGGACCTGCTTGGGGATGATCATGTCGGTGTCGATGTTGACCAGCGGCATCGGTGCCGCAATTCCGGTCAGGGTGGTGAACTTGTCCATGGCGATTGCCTTTCTGCGGCCGGGGGCGCTTGCATTTTCCCCGGCAATTGGTGTGGTTAGGCGACCCTGACGGATCGCGGAGTGCTATGTTTCAGAACCTTGACCCCGCCCGGATGCAGGCCTGCGTTTCGCATCGCTGGTCGCCCGGTATCGGTGACCCGACGCTGGCGGGCTGGCTGACAGTTGCTGCCTATGCTGTGTGCTGCCTGCTGGCCTGGCGCGTCGTGGCGCGACTTGGCCGGGGCCGGGTGCGGCTGTTCTGGGTGCTGGTCACACTGGCCATGGGATTTCTGGCCGTGAACAAGCAACTGGACCTGCAATCGCTGCTGACCTCGATTGCGCGCTGTGTGGCGCAGGCGCAGGGCTGGTATGCCGAGCGGCGCGCCACGCAAAAGGAATTCATCGAGGGGCTGATTGCCGCGATTGCCGCCGCCTTGCTGCTGGCGCTGTATCTGATGCGGCGGCACCTGCGCCAGAACGGGCTGGCCATTCTTGGCCTGGTTCTGGTGGGCGGGTTTGTCGCAATCCGGGCGGTCAGCTTTCATCACTTCGATTCGTTCCTTAGGGGTCAGTTTCATTCGGTGCGGTTCAACGTCATTCTGGAAAACTCCGGTCTGGTGCTGATCGCGCTGAATGCCCTGTTCCTGCTGCGCGGAAGGCCGGGGCGCTGACCCCGGCCCTGCACGTCAGGCCATTTCTGCCAGAACCTCGCGCACATCGGTCAGATGGCCGGTGATCGCGGCTGCGGCGGCCATGATCGGGCTCATCAGATGGGTGCGACCACCGCGGCCCATGCGGCCTTCGAAGTTGCGGTTGCTGGTGGCGGCACAGCGTTCGCCGGGGGCCAATTGGTCGGGGTTCATGCCAAGGCACATGGAGCACCCGGCCAGACGCCATTCGAAACCGGCATCGGTGAAGATCTGGGCCAAACCCTCTTCCTCTGCTTGCAGGCGGACAAGGCCCGAACCGGGAACCACCATGCCGCGCACGCCATTGGCAATCTTCTTGCCCTTGAGGATGGCAGCGGCGGCGCGCAGGTCTTCGATGCGGCCATTGGTGCAAGAGCCGATGAAGACGGCGTCGATTTTCACATCGGTCAGCTTGGTGCCGGGCTTCAGGCCCATATAGTCCAGCGACCGCTGGGCGGCGTCCACTTTGCCGCCGGTGAAATCGGACGCGGCGGGGACAGAGGCGGTGATGGGCAGCACGTCTTCGGGGCTGGTGCCCCAGGTGACGACGGGGGCGATGTCTTCGCCGCGAATCGTGATCACCTTGTCGAAATGCGCACCTTCATCGGTAAACAGGGTCTTCCAGTAGGAAACCGCTGCCTCCCACTTGGCCCCTTTCGGTGCATGCGGGCGGCCCATGCAATAGGCAAAGGTTTTCTCATCGGGTGCAATCAGGCCGGCGCGGGCACCGCCCTCGATCGCCATGTTGCAGACGGTCATGCGGCCTTCCATCGACAGGTCGCGAATCGCCTGACCGCAATATTCGATGACATAGCCGGTGCCACCGGCGGTGCCGGTCTGGCCGATGACGGCAAGGGTGATGTCTTTGGCGGTAACACCCGGCAACAGGTTGCCGGTGATTTCCACCTTCATGTTCTTCGATTTCTTCTGGATCAGGGTCTGGGTGGCCAGAACGTGTTCCACCTCGGACGTGCCGATGCCATGGGCCAGCGAGCCGAAGGCGCCGTGGGTGGCGGTGTGGCTGTCGCCGCAGACCACGGTCATTCCCGGCAGGGTCCAGCCCTGTTCAGGGCCGACGATGTGGACGATGCCCTGGCGGATGTCCGACACCGGATAGTAGTTGATGCCGAATTCGCGGGCGTTCTTGTCCAGCGCCTCGACCTGAATGCGCGATTCCTCATTGTCGATATGGGTGTCGCGGCCTGCGGTGGTGGGCACGTTATGGTCGGGCACCGCGATGGTTTTTTCCGGTGCGCGTACAGTGCGGCCGGTCATGCGCAACCCTTCGAACGCCTGCGGGCTGGTGACTTCGTGCACCAGATGGCGGTCGATATACAGCAGGCAAGTGCCGTCTTCAGAGGTGTGGACGACGTGGTCGTCCCAGATCTTGTCATACAGAGTCCGAGCGGTCATGGCTCATCCTTTGGATTTGGCTGTGATAGGGAAATTCCGGGGGCGTGCGTGACGAAACGCACCTGTCGCGTTCAGCGAAGGCGTGCCAGAATGGTACGGGTCATACCGAAAAAGCGCGCGGGCAGCCGCGCGTGATCGGTGATGTTGAAGTAGATGAACCCTTGCATGGGGGCGTAATACGCCCGAATCCCCTCTGTGGCAAGATTTCAGGCAAGGGTTGCGGTTGGCGTCGCCTCAAGAATATCGCCGGGCTGGCAATCGAGCGCCTGACAGATCGCGGCAAGGGTTTCAAAGCGGATGCCCTTGACCTTGCCGGATTTCAGCAGCGACAGGTTCTGTTCGGTGATGCCGATGATCTCGGCCAGCTCACGAGAGCGCATCTTGCGCCGGGCCAGCACCACATCCAGACGAACGACAATGTCCATCAGATAAAACCTGCGTTGTCTTCGGCGACGCGGGCGGCCTCTGCCATGACCCAACCGATGGTGACCAGAAGGCCCCCGGCCAGCAAGAGCCACAGGGTTTCGCTGGAAAATTGCAGGGTCAGTTGCTGGCCGCCGGGCGGGTTGTCCATCGTCAGCAGGCCGATCTGCAGCGGCACGGCAATGGTCTGCCACAGGGCCAGCCCTATCAGGGCAAGGCCGGTGCGACGGATGGCGCGGGCGCAGGCGGGTGACAGAATCTCGGCCCGGCGATAGCGGGCGAACAGGTCGCGCATCTGCGCCAGCGCATAGAGCACCGGCCCAAGGCCGATGACGCCGACCAGTACGACGGCCAGCGATTTCGCCCCCGTCAGCGCGGTGCGCGCAGGCAGGCCCGCAAAGCTGCGCCCCAGCCAGTCGGGATGGGCATAGCCCCAGACCAGCCAGCCCAGAACCAGAATCGGCAATCCAACCAGCAGGACGGTGGTCGCGCGCCATAGCCAGCGGGCCAGCGGTTCGATGCGGGGCAGGGCGGGGAACTGGGACATGAAAACCTCTTTTCGCGGATAAAACTTAATGTAATACGATAATAAATATCTGTCAAAGGAGATTCGGATGCGTCGATTTCTGTCTGTTCTTGTGCTGGCCGGTTGCAGCTATGTCCCGGCAGCCACAGTGGCGCGGCTGGCCGCGCTGGACCCCCTGGCCGCCGATCCGGCGCAGATCGAACTGGCGGTGGTGATGCCGCCGGGGATGGACCCGCTGCCCGGCACCGCCACGATGACCCTGCACGTCGAAGCGGCG
>CALRKX020000160.1:0-5887 GCA_943368305.1 Erythrobacter sanguineus | reverse complement strand
CCCCCCCCCCTTGGCCGGTCAGCCATCCACGCGGATCTTGACGTTCTTGGGGTCAAAGGGGCTGTCTTCCACCACCTCGGCATCCCATTCCTTAAGCAGCATCTTGACCTTCAGCTTGGTGCCAACTTCGGCAAGTTCGGGGCTGACGTATCCCATGCCGATCTGCTTGCCAAAAGCCACCGAATAGCCGCCCGAGGTCAGACGCCCGACCTTGACGCCATCCTTCAGCAGCGCTTCCTTGCCCCACGGATCGGTATCATCCGGCCCGTCGATCAGCACGGTCACGCATTTGGACCGGATGCCCGTGGCCAGCATCGCCTCTTTGCCCTGAAACTCCTTCGACAGATCGACAAAGCGGTCCAGCGCCGCTTCCAGCGGGGTCGCATCGCGGCCCAACTCATTGCCAAAGGCGCGATAGCTCTTTTCCTGACGCAGCCAGTTCTGCGCCCGGGCACCAACCAGTTTCATCCCGTGCTTTTCGCCCGCTTTCAGCAGTTGCTCCCACAGGTTGCGCTGCATCTCGATCGGGTGATGCAGTTCCCAGCCCAACTCGCCGGTATAGGCCACGCGAATGGCGTGAACCGGCACCATACCCAGCTCGATCCGCCGCGCCGAGAGCCAGGGGAAGCGCTTGTTCGACAGCGCGGTTTCCGGTTCCGCATCGCGGATCAGTTCGGCCAGGATCTTGCGGCTGTTCGGACCGGCGATAGCGAACACGCCCCATTGGGTGGTGACATCGTTGATCTCGATCGCTCCGAACTTGGGCGCCATGTCTTCCGCGCATTTGCGCAGATAATCGGCGTCATAGTCGGTCCATGCCCCGGCCGAGACGAGGTAATAATCATTCTCGCCATTGCGGACGATGGTGTATTCGGTCCGCGTCGTGCCCGTGGGCGTCAGCGCATAGGTCAGGTTGATGCGGCCCACCTTGGGCAGCGCGTTGCAGGTGAACCAGTCAAGGAACGCGGTGGCACCGGCCCCGCGCACGGTGTGCTTGGTAAAGGCGGTGGCGTCGATCAGACCGGCGGTCTCGCGGATCGCCTTGGCCTCCTCGACCGCATATTGCCACCATGCCCCACGGCGGAAGCTGCGGGAATTGTGGTCGAAATCTGCGGGCGCATCCTTGGGGCCGTAATAGATCGGGCGTTCCCAGCCGTTCACCTGACCGAATTGCGCGCCAAGCTCTTTTTGCTTGTCGTAAACCGGCGCGGTGCGCAGCGGGCGGGCCGCTTCGCGCTCTTCATCCGGGTGGTGCAGAATGAAGACATGCTCATAGCATTCCTCATTCTTTTTCACCGCATATTCGGTGGTCATCCAATTGCCATAGCGCTTGGGGTCAAGGCTGGCCATGTCGATCTCTGCCTCGCCTTGCGTCATCAACTGGGCGAGGTAGTAGCCAGTGCCACCAGCGGCGGTGATGCCAAAACTGAAGCCTTCGGCCAGCCACATGTTGCGCAAGCCCGGTGCCGGGCCGACCAGCGGGTTACCGTCGGGGGTATAGCAGATCGGGCCGTTGAAGTCGTCCTTCAGACCCACGGTTTCCGAGGTGGGAATCCGGTGGATCATGCTCATGTATTCCGCCTCGATCCGCTCCAGATCCAGCGGGAACAGGTCGGCGCGGAACGATTCCGGCACGCCATAGGCAAAGCGGGCGGGCGCATTGCGCTCGTACGGGCCCAGAATCCAGCCGCCGCGCTCTTCGCGCACATACCATTTGGCATCGGCGTCGCGCAGAACCGGGTGCTCTGCATTGCCCGCCTTGCGCCAGGCCACAAGTGCCGGGTCCGGCTCGGTCACGATATACTGGTGTTCCACCGGAATGGCGGGGGTGCGGATGCCCAGCAGCTTGGCGGTGCGCTGTGCGTGGTTGCCGGTCGCGGTCACCACATGCTCGGCATGGATTTCGTACTTTTCCTCGGTCGGCACAAGGTTGCCACCGACATCGGCCATGCGCGTGACAGAAACGATCCACTCCGATCCGGTCCAGCGATAGCCATCGACCTGAATCTTGCGCTCGATCGTGGCACCCAGTTGGCGCGCGCCCTTGGCCATGGCCTGCGTCACGTCGGCGGGGTTGATATAGCCGTCCTGTGGGTGAAACAGCGCGCCCTTCAGGTCTTCGGTCCGCACCAGCGGCCAGCGTTCCTTGATCTGTGCGGGCGTCAGGAATTCGTGGTAGACCCCGGCGGTTTCGGCGACCGAGGAATACAGCATGAATTCATCCATGCGGTCATCGGTCTGCGCCATGCGCAGGTTGCCGCAGATCGAAAAGCCCGCGTTCAGGCCGGTTTCGGCCTCCAGGCTCTTGTAAAACTCGACCGAGTATTTGTGGATGTGCGTGGTCGCATAGCTCATGTTGAACAGCGGCAGCAGCCCGGCGGCGTGCCAGGTGGAGCCTGCGGTCAGCTCGTCCCTCTCGACTTGCAGGACATCCCAGCCCGCCTTGGCAAGGTGATAGGTGATGCCGGTGCCAACGGCACCCCCGCCGACGACCAGGGCTTTGACATGGGTTTTCATGAACGCGACTCCGCGAGATTGGATTTCGTCCATAGATGCCGCATGGCTGGGGTTTTGACAAAGGCGCGCCGACACATGACGGCGAAAAACGACATGCCCGCCGGAAAGCGGCATCGCTGCGGCATCACAGACGCTTGACCAACCGTCACCGCAGGGTGAAAACACCGCCATGACACCACAGACAGCCCTTTGCCGCCTATGGGCTGCGATCCGCTTCCTGCCAGCGCTGATCGCGCTGGTGGTGCTGGGGCTGGTGCCTGCCGGTGTCATGCCCACTCAGGATGCCTCTGGCGGCCTTGTCATGGTGATCTGTTCCGGCGAAGGCGCGGTCAGCATGACGTTCGATCCTGCTACGGGCGTGGTGATGCCCGCCAAACCCGCCCCGGCCAAGCCCGGCTGCGATTGGGCGATGGCCCAAACCGTCGCCGATCTTGCGCTGCCGGTCGTACTGCCCCTGCCCGTTCTGGGCACCGGGCGCGCCGCCCCGGCGCTGGCCGCCGACCTGTGGCGCCCGGCCCACGATCCGCGCGGCATTCAGGCCCGTGGCCCCCCTTCTGCGATCTGATTTTCCCCAAATTCCGAAATCAATCTCAGGAGTCCTTCAATGGCATCCAGCGAACCCCATGGGCCAACCCGTGCCCAAAAACTGTATTTTGCCGTCTGGCGCTGGCATTTCTATGCCGGGCTATACGTCATCCCCTTCCTTTTGATGTTGTCGGCGACCGGCGCGCTTATCGTCTGGTTCACCGCAATCGCCCCCGAATCCGGAGACAGGCTGCCGGTCACCCCGGATGGTGAGGCGTTAACCGTCACGCAACAGATCGACGCCGCGCTGACCAACCACCCGGACGGGGCGGCAACCACCTACATCACCCCACTTGATGCGGCGACCCCGGCTCTGGTCCAGATCACCACCGCAAAAGGGGCGCGGATGGTGGCGGTTGATCCCTATATCGGCGCTGTTTTGTCCGACCGGCCCAAGGCGGGCACCTGGAACGAATGGCTGACAGATCTGCATGGCACGCTGTTTCTGGGCCCAGATGGCGGCTTGGGTGACTTTCTGATCGAGGCGGCGGCAAGTCTTGGCCTGTTGCTGGTTGTCACCGGCGTCTATCTGGTCTGGCCGCGCAATGGCGGCAAACTATCCGCCGTCTTCCTGCCCAACCTTGCCGCCAAAGGCCGCACCTTCTGGAAATCGCTGCACCAATCTGTTGGCGCGTGGATCGCGGTTGTTCTGGTGTTCTTCCTGATCTCTGGCCTGTCCTGGGCCGGGATCTGGGGCGGTAAATTCGTGCAGGCCTGGAGCACCTTTCCCGTCGAAAAATGGGGCGCGCCCTTGTCGGACAAGACCCATGCCAGCCTGAACGACACCGCCCTGAAAGAGGTGCCCTGGACGCTGGAGCTGGCCCCCCTTCCCGAAAGCGGCAGCCAGACTGGCGTGCAACTCTTGCCCCAAGGCACGCCGGTGACGTTTGAAACCATTGTGGCCGGTGCGCGCGCGCTGGGGTTCAACGCCCGGGTTCAGGTGGCAGCCCCCGCCGATGATACCGGCGTCTGGACCCTAAGCCGCGATTCGATGAGTTATGACAGCCCCGACCCCACCGCCGACCGCACCGTGCATATCGATCAGTATACCGGCAAGGTTCTGGCCGATGTGCGCTTTGCCGAATATCCCTTGGGCGGCAAGGCCATGGCCGTGGGCATCGCCCTGCACGAAGGTCAGTTGGGCTGGGCAAACGTCGCGCTGAACTGGGCCTTCTGCGCCGCGATCTGGGTGGTCAGCCTGTCGGGTTTGGTGATGTGGTGGAAACGCCGCCCCGATGGTGCACTGAGGCTGGCGGCCCCGCCGGTTCCGGCCGACGTGCCCTTGGCCAAGGGCGTGGTGCTGATTGCGCTGGCCCTGTCGCTGGCTTTCCCGGTTCTGGGCCTGACGCTGCTGGCGATTCTGGCGCTGGATGTGGTGATCCTGTCGCCGATTCCGGCGCTGAAACGCGCGCTGTCGTAACCATTTGTGCAGGGCTGGCGCATTGCCGGCCCTGCCCCTTTGCGGACATCAGTTGCCCGATGAACAGAACTTGGTGCCCGCCTTGGTCTGGCAGCCTTCGGTCATGCTGCGAACGCCCGGCAGATCTGACTTTTTGGCGACGCTGGGCTGCGGGGCATCGGCGGCGTCTGTCGAAACTGGCATAGCCGATGCCTGTGGGGTGGTTTCATCGGTGCCCCCGGCGCCGACGCCCAGCCTGCCGGTAATCGTGGCGAAATAACCGGCGGGCGTCATCTGCCCCAGACCGTGCCCCGCATGTCGGCTCTGGTTGGCATAGTCCACCCCGCCAACCGCGATCAGGCAGACCGCCCCGAACCCCAGCAATCCCTTGTTCATCCGCCCTCTCCTGCACCCCTGCGCCCCCCCCCCCCGACTAGTGGCCAATACAGGCGATATTCCGGCAACAAGCGTGCATTACCGGGCCATCAACCCGCCCGCAGCCGCCCCAAAGCCACGGCCAGCGCAAAGATCACCGCCGCCACCGCCACGATTGACGGACCAGCGGGCGTATCCTGCGCCATGGCCAGCGCCAGCCCGCCAAGACTGGCGGCGGCCCCCACCCCGATGGCCAGCCCGGCCATGCCCTCGGGCGTGCGGGCCAGCGCACGGGCGGCGGCGGCGGGGATGATCAGCATCGCAGCAATCAGCAGCGCCCCCACCACCTTCAGCGCCACGGCCACCACCACGGCCAGCGCCAGCGTCAGAACCAGCCGCTCGCGGTCGGGGTTCAGGCCGCTGGCATAGGCCAGATCTTCATTCACCGTCGCGGTCAGCAGCGCCTGCCAGCGCCAGACCATCAGCGCCAGAACCAGCACGGCCCCACCCCAGATGAATGCCAGATCTCCCTTCGTCACCGCCAGAATATCGCCGAACAGCCAGCTTTGCAGGTCGCTGCGCACGCCCGGCACAAACGAGATCGCCACCAGCCCGAAGGCCAGCGCCGAATGCGCCATCACCCCCAGCGTGGTATCCATCGCCCAGCCTCTGGCCGCCAGCGTCGAAACCACCAGCGCCATCGCCAGCGCCACCCCCAGCGTGCCGACCGAAACCGGCAGGTTGAACGCAAGCGCCAGCGCCACCCCCAGAATCGCGGCATGAGAGGTGGCATCGCCGAAATAGGCCATCCGCCGCCAGACGACAAAGCTGCCCAAGGGGCCGGTGGCCAGCGACAGGCCGACCCCGGCAAAGGCGGCGCGGATCAGGAAATCATCAAGCATGGTCGGCCCCGTGATGGTCGTGCGCATGGTCGTGGCTGTGGTCGTGGCTGTGGTCATGCGAATGGTCATGCGCGTGCTGATACAGCGCCAGCGCCCCTTGGGTGCCCAG
>CALRKX020000159.1:0-5908 GCA_943368305.1 Erythrobacter sanguineus | reverse complement strand
TGGCTGGGAAGGTGCGCGGGCGCGCCTTCCGTGGCTATGCCGAAACTGTCACAGCCGCGCATCGTGTCAAGGAACAGCGGCAGGCAGCCGCCGCAATCGGCGCGTTTGCCCAAGGCGCGATAGATCTTGCCGGGCGTGATCAGCGTGTCGGGGTCTGCCGCGCGCATCCAGTCCACCGCTGCGCGAATATCGCGGTCAGAAATGGCCATGCAGTGACAGACAATCATCCCGGCCCTCCTACTGGAACACGGCACCGGGGTTATCCAGGCTGTCCGACCCTTCGAAACTGGTCTTCGACAGGCCCAGCACCGCAATGCTGCGCTCGATCGCGGGGGTCTGGCCAACCAGCGCATCCACCGCCGTCAGGATCAGCGTTTCACCCTCCTTGTTGCCGGGGGCCAGCATCTGATCATAGGCCTCGCCCGCTTCGGCACGGGTTTTGACCGCCAGCAAGGCCCCGACCGAGGCGTCAAGCCGGGCCTTCATCTCGGCATCCACCGCCGGGTCTTTGGCCGCGACCAGATCGCCCAGCGAAGCGCCCGTCACGACCGAACCGTCAACCCGCGCATAGCTGCCCAGATAGACGTTCCGAATGCCGACCCCGTCGTAATAATTGCTGTTATAGGTGTTGTCGGAAAAGCAATCATGCTCTTCCTCGGGGTCGTTCAGCATGACGCCCAGCTTCATGCGCTGGCCCGCCAGTTCGCCGTAAGACAGGCTGCCCATTCCGGTCAGCATCGCCAGCAGACCAACCTGCGGATCGTCGGTCACATGCGCACGCGCCGCCCCACCGTCGGCCCAGGCCGCTGTCATGTCCTGCAAATCGCTGACCAGCAGATCGGTGGCCGCCAGCAGATATTGCGCCCGCCGGTCGCAATTGCCGTTGGTGCATTCGCCCCCTTGGGCATAATCGGTCCAGGGGCGGTTGCCCGCTCCGGGCCCGGTGCCGTTCAGATCCTGCCCCCACAGCAGGAATTCGATGGCGTGATAGCCGCTGGCCACATTCGCCTCGACCCCACCCGCTTCGAACAGGCTGCCCGCGATCAGTGCGGGCGTGATGGTGGTGGCGTCAATCTCCTTGCCCGACAGGGTGAACCGCGGGGTGGCAATCACGTTCAGCGTGGCAAGATCGTTTTCCTCGCTTTGCCCATAGGACGGATCGACATAATCGATGAACCCTTCGTCCAGCGGCCAGGCATTCACCTTGCCCTCCCAATCATCCACCAGAGGATTGCCGAAGCGATAGGCTTCTGATTGCTGGTCGGGCACCCGCGCCGCAAGCCACGCCTTGCGCGCCGCAAGCAACGTCTCTTCCGACGGCTGCGCGATCAGCGTCCCCACCGCCACCCGCAAGGTCTGCGCCGTCGTCAGGCTGTCGCCATAGACCGCCTCGGCCATATCCGCATAGGTCCGCACCACATCGGCCGGCTCTGCGGCCAGCGCCGGACCGGCCAGACAGGTGGTGAACACAAAGACAGTCGAAAGGCGTTTCATAGGGGCGTCCGTGGCTGTTTCAGGGTTACTTGGTCAGGATCAGCTTGCCCGCCCGGGTGATGCGCAGCGAATAGATCTGCCCCGACAGGACGATGCGGGCCTGCGCCCCGCCGTTCGTCAGGTTAAGAGCATCATGAATCGGAACGGTGTCAGCCTCAAAGACACTGGCAGGGATCAGGGCAGTCATATCTGGGTCTCCCTCCGCCGAGGGGCCTGGCAAAAAGGGGCGTTGTCCTTTGGTTGCATCCCAAACCTCCCGCGCGATTACAGTTTCCGGCTTGCCCGGGAGGGCTGGCTTGACAGAATAGATGACAAAAAGACTTTGGATTGTAAATCAGATTCTTTTAGTCAGACTTTCGCCGCGCAGAAAAAAGCCACCCCTGCCCGCAGCAAGGGCGGCCCCAAACGCCTTACGCGTTCACATTCACCACGACGCGGCCCTGCACGCCGCCCTGCAAAATGGCCGCCCCCAGCGCGGGCACATCGGCCAGCGCCACCTCGCGTACCAACCCCTCCAGCACCGCCATCGGCAACTCTGCCGCAATCCGCGCCCAGGCCCGGCTGCGCTCGGCAAAGGGCGATTGCGCCGAATCGATGCCCAGCAGGTTCACTCCGCGCAACAGGAATGGAATGATCGAGGCCGGAACCTGCAAGCCCCCGGCATTGCCCACCGCCGCCACGCTGCCCCGGTGCTGCAACTGCCCCAGAACCCGCGCCAGCATCGCCCCGCCCACAGCGTCGATGCAGCCCGCCCAGGCCTCGGCCTCAAGCGGGCGCTTGACCACCTCGGCCAGATCGGCGCGCGGCACGATGCGGCTGGCACCCAGATCGCGCAAATAGCTCTCGGTCTCGGGCCGCCCGGTCACTGCCGCCGCGCGGTAGCCATTGGCCTTCAGCAGCGCCAAAGCCACCGACCCCACGCCACCCGCAGCCCCCGTCACCAGCACCTCGCCCTTGTCAGGCCGCAACCCGTGTTCTTCCAGCGCCATCAGCGCCAGCATCGCGGTCAGCCCCGCTGTCCCCACCGCCATCGCCTGCCGCGTCGTCAGCCCGGCAGGCAAGGGCACCAGCCAGTCGGCCTTGACCCGCGCCTTGCTGGCATAGCCGCCCCAGAACGCCTCTCCCACCCGCCAGCCGGTCAGGATCACCTTGTCGCCGGGCTTGTAGCGGGCATCGCGGCTGTCAAGTACCACCCCGGCAAAGTCGATGCCCGGCACATGCGGATAGCTGCGCACCAACCCACCACCATTGGCCGACAGGCACAGCCCGTCCTTGTAGTTCAGCGTCGAATACTCGACCGCCACCGTCACCTCGCCCTCGGGCAGCCGGTCCTCGGCCAAGTCCTGCACCCCGACCGACACAACACCCTCGGCGTCCTTTTCCAACAGCAGCGCACGAAACATGCCTATTCCCTTCATCTTGGCAAAAATACTCCGGGGGTCCGGGGGCAGCGCCCCCGGCTTGCTTCAAAAGCCAACCGCCCCCACGCCCTTCAAACCCAACATCGCCCGCGCCTCCTCGGGCGTCGCCACCACGCGGCCCAGCGCCTCGACAATGCCGCGCACCTTTTCCACCTGTTCGGCGTTTGACACCGACAACTGGCCCTTGCCGCTGTAAAGGTTGTCCTCCAAACCGACCCGCACATGGCCGCCCATGCCTGCCGACATCGACGCAAGCGCCATCTGCTGACGCCCCGCCCCCAGCACGGAAAAACTGTATTCCGTCCCGAACAGCCGGTCGGCGGTTTCCTTCAGGTGCATCAGATGCGCCGGTTCCGCCGCGACGCCACCCAGAACCCCCATCACGAACTGCACGAAAATCCGCCCCGGTGCCAAGCCCCGGTCGCGGAAATGCGCCAGCATGTACAGGTGGCTAAGGTCATAGCATTCAAACTCGAACCGCGCGCCACGCTCTGCCCCCATCCTGCGCAAGATACCCTCGATGTCGCGCGGCGTGTTCTTGAACACCAGATCGTCCGAACTCTTCAGGAACGGCTCTTCCCAGTCATGTTTCCAGACCCGTGGCTTGGCCGCCATCGGATAAAGGGCAAAGTTCATGCTGCCCATGTTCAGGCTGCACATTTCCGGCGCGCAGGCCAGGGGTGCCGCCAGCCGCTGATCCAGCGTCATCACCGCCGACCCGCCGGTCGTCATGTTCACCACCGCATCGGTTTCCGCCTTGATGCGCGGCAAAAACCCCGCCCAATGCTCCACCGCTGACGAGGGCCGCCCATTGCCCGGATCGCGGGCATGCAGATGCAGGATCGCCGCCCCCGCCCGCGCCGCGCCAATCGCGCTTTCGGCAATCTCTTCTGCCGTCACCGGCAGATAGGGCGACATTGTTGGCGTGTGGATTGACCCGGTTATGGCGCAACTGATGATGATCTTTGACATATCCGCCCTCCGGCCTTGCCGATACCGCTCTTGCGCCCGCCCGCCTGCCGCCCGTCTGGCCGACCGGCTAGCCCCCCGCCAACGCGGATTCAATCCCGCGCGTCAGCGTGTCGATGATCTTGGCAATTTCGCCCGGCCCATAGGCCTGCCACCTCATGCGGCGGCGCACGATGCCCTCGGCGATACGAAAGTAGAACAACTGCCCCATCAGCGCGAACACCGCCAGCCGCACCTGTTCGCTTTCCTCGGCCAGCCCCGTCGCCACCGCCCAAAGCACGCACAGCCGCCGGTGCGTCGGCTCGATCATGCGGGTATAGACCAGATCGACCGAAGGCCCCTCTTCCGACAGTTCGCGCAGCATGAAGCCAATGGCATCGGGCGGCGCCATGCCGCCCAGCAGGAACCCAGCCACCCGCGTAAGCGTCGATTTGATCGCCGCCCTTGCCTGCGACGGGCCAACCGGCTGCGGCCCGGCCTGCCCCACCGCCGCACCGATCAGCCGCGCCACCTCTTCGGCGCAGGCCGTCCGCAGCCCCTCTTTCGATCCGAAATGATAGGCGATCGAGGCGACATTGGTCTGTGCCCGCCCGGCAATGGCCCGGGTCGAGGCCCCGGCATAGCCAAGCTGGCTGAACAGATGCAGCCCCGCCGCGATCAGCGCGGCGCGGGTTTTGTCCGAAGAGGCAAGCGGGGTCTGGGTCATGCTGCAATTTTTCAAACGACTGTTTGAAATGCAAGCAAAATAAAAGCCGCACCCGGAATGCGGTTTTGCCAGACTGCGGTTTTGGTCGTTACCCGCGCGCCCTACCAGCGAACATGGCGCGGCCAGATATAGGTTTCCTCGGGGTCCGCCCCGCCCGGCCCTGCCAACTCCATCGTGATCCGGCGCAGATGGCGCGTCACCTCTGCCTTGTCCATCGCGCGCAACTGCTCTGCCGACAGCGGTTGGCCCAACGTCACTCCCACCTGCCGCCCGATCTGCCGCCGCGTCTCGTGAAAGATCAGCGCGACGCGCAGTGGATAGGACAGGTGGCTCGCAATCTGAAAAAGACGCGAGTTTTGGCCCGAAAAATGCAGCGGTAACGTGGTCACGCCCGGTATTGTTGCCAAACGCCCGACAAAAGGGTGCCATTCGGCATCCACAGCCTGGCCGCGCAGCGGTTTGTTGGCCGTCGCCACCCCGCCACCGGGAAAGATTGCCACGGCCTCGCCCGAGGCCAACGCCTCGGCGGCACGGCGGCGCGTCTCGCCCGAAATGCGCCGCGCCTCTGCCGTGCCGGAAAAATCCACCGGCAAAAGATGGGGCCGGATTTCCGGCGTCTGGCACAGCAGGCTGTTGGTCAGTATCCGCGACTGGCCGCGCAACTCTATCCCCAGATGGCCGATGGTCAGCCCGTCCACAATGCCGAACGGGTGGTTCGCCACCAAAAGCAGCCCGCCCTTTTTCGGCACCTCGCCCAGCGGAAGCCCCGCCAGACGGATATCAAGCTTCAACACCCGCACCGCTGCGGCAAAGACCGATTCGCCGGGCTGGGGGTGCGCGGCCCAGTCCATATACATCTCGCGCAGGCGGGGCTGGCCGCTGATCCGCTCGACCCCACGGATCACCGCGCGGCGAAACCGGCTTTGCCCGGGATGCGAATAGGTAAAGCGAACCCTGTCGGATGAGGCAGGTTCCTCGGGCGCAAGACGGGCAGTCAGAATGTCAGACATGGGGATCAGGGCCGTTACAGGGATCGGACAAGGCTAAAACGGGCATGTAACGGCCCGGTGACATCACGGCCCTATCAGACCGTCGATCATCGGGCCACCCACCAGCAACGCCTTGCCACGGCCATCACGCTTCACATCATACAGCGCGCTGTCTGCATCGCTCAGCATCCGGTCAGCGTCGGGCACCTCATACAGCGTTGAAACCGTCACCCCGATCGAGGCCGAAATCCGGCAGTCGCGCCCTTCAAACGTGATCGGCTCGGTCCCGCTGGTAATGCTACGGTCGGCAATCCGCATCAGTTGCGCGG
>CALRKX020000158.1:0-5930 GCA_943368305.1 Erythrobacter sanguineus | reverse complement strand
CCCCTCTTGGCCGCATCGCGCCTGCGTCAGAGGTGGTGGAGACGGTGCAATACCTTGCCTCGGATGCGGCGTCCTTTGTCACCGGGCAGGTGATCTCGGTCGATGGCGGGCGCGGCGTGATCGACGCCGCAATGCCGCCTGCGCATTAGGGCCTGTCGAGAGTACAGCCCCGCACTCCGGACAGATCAGGAAACGCCCGGCGTTTCCACGCCCGCCTATGCCGTTTCCACCAAAGACCTGTCCACAAGCAACATCGAGAGGCCGGGCCTTGAAGGTCCTGCGGTGCAACTTGCAGTGTCACCGCAGGGCGAAGGCGATGGCCGCCGCCAGACCTTTCGGAAGGAAGACCGCCCCGCCCTATTTCGGGTAGTGCGCCTGACACTGGGCCACCGCACTTGCCGAGGCGCGCGCCAATTCCTTGCGCTTGGCTTTCAGCCCTTCCAGTTTGCGCCCCTCGGCGGCCAGATCAATCGCCACCGCCTTGCGGCTGGTGCGGGCCTCTTCCTCCATGCACATGCGCGGAGGCCGGGGCTTGTGGCCCTCGGCCACCGGCGGACCGTACCAGCACGGCTGCCACACCGGGACATAGACGGTCTCTTCCTCATAGGCATAACCGCGCCGGATGTTGCCTTCGCTTTCGGCAATCAGCCGGTCGAGCGTGCGCTGATCCTTGGTCACGCCGTTGATACAACGCTCTTGCGGGGTGCCGCAGGCAGCCAGCAGAATCAGCAGGGGCAAGGCGAAACGCTTCATGGCACACTCCTAAAACCTTTGCCGCAGTATACCCCGCCCGCCCCGATATGCCATATCAGCCGCGTTGAGCCTGCCCGCCCCCGGTGCTAACAGGGGGCTGAACTGCCAGAGGGTCCGATGCCAGAACCATTCACCGCCGAAAAGGCCGCAGCCGCCCAATGGTTCCGCACCTTGCGCGACCAGATCGTCGCAGCCTTCGAGGCGCTGGAGGATATCCCCGGCCCCGGCACCCCCGGCCGGTTCGAGGTGACGCCCACCACAAGGCCGGATGGCGGCGGCGGATTGATGAGCGTACTGCGCGGCGGGCGCGTCTTTGAAAAGGTCGGCGTGAACTGGTCAGAGGTGCATGGCACCCTTGGGACGCGTGCGCAAAAAGCGATGGCTGCGCGCGGTGTGCCGGGCATGGAGACGGATGCACGGTTCTGGGCCTCTGGCATCAGCCTTGTCGCCCATATGCAGAACCCCCATTGCCCCGCTGTCCACATGAACACCCGCATGTTCTGGACACCCGGCGCGTGGTGGTTCGGCGGCGGGGCCGACCTGAACCCTTGCCTCGAATATTCCGAAGATACCGCCCATTTCCACGGCCAGATGCAGGCCGCCTGCGACGCCCATGACCCGGCCTATTACCCCAGGTTCAAGGCCTGGGCGGATGAATACTTTTTCGTCCCCCACCGGGGCCGGGCGCGCGGCGTGGGCGGCATCTTCTATGATGATCTGAACACCGGTGACTGGGCCGCCGATTTCGCCTTTACCCAAGCCGTGGGCCGTGCCTTCCTGCCCGCCTTCCTGCCCGTGACCGAACGCCGCCTTGGCACCCCATGGTCCGATGCCGACCGTGAGACACAACTGATCCACCGTGGCCTTTATGCCGAATACAACCTTGTCTATGACCGGGGCACCAAGTTCGGCCTTGAAACCGGGCATGATGCCAATGCGGTTCTGATGAGCCTGCCCCCGATCGCGAAATGGACCTGATATGGCGGATGTAACGATCAAGGCGGCCTATGCCACCGTGGCCGAAGACGAAGGTTTGCGCTTTGTCGGCTTTGTCGAGGGCGATGACGAAGGCTATGCCCTGTTCCGCCAACCCCTTGACGGTGGCCCGGTTTGGTTTGAGCTGAATGACGAGGATTTCGGCGACGAAGACGCCCTGATTTCTGTCACCGCCAGCGAAAAGGGGCTGGAGATCGCGCTGAACCCCGCCATGGCCCCGCGCTTTGGCTGGGCCAGCAGCGTTTCGGTCAAGGCAGGTGCGCGCTGCGACGGGCGGGATCAGGCTTTTGTCACCCTGCGGGAGATGCTGGGCGCGCTATGGCACGAGGCGTAGGGAAAGGTGTGTGAAATCACGCCCCCGATACAGATCCAGACGCGGGTCCGTCCGTAGGGTGTATGTTTTGCACGCCCAAAGCCTCAATTGGTCAGCAGGTAATAGCTGTTCCGCCTGGCCCCGTTGTTCTGCACCGTCACATGGAAATATCCGTTCCACGCCGGGGTGAAGCTGCAAGACATCTTGTCCGACCAGCTTACATCAAAGCAGATCGTGTTGCCGTTCTCATCCGTGACCAGCACATCAAGGTTGGCACCGCCATCGCCGATCACTGCCACTTCGGCATAGGAATCGCCGTAAAACGGCACCTCCCACACATCCGACTGGCCCGCGGACAAGCGCGACAAGGTTTGCGATGCGCCGCCCATGCGGCCCCGTGTGCCCTCGGCCTCGGCGTCCTCGACCAGACCGGCCAGGGTTTCATCCTCACCCGCCAGCTCCCTGGCCTTGGCCAGCATTGCCCCGGCATCGACCGGCGCCCCGACGCCATCATCTTGCCCGACAAGCGCGGTGCCTTCGGTGGTCTTGCGGCGCTCGACGGTTCTGGCATCGACCGAGGCCGCCAGCCGCGCCGCCGTCAGCACGCTCAACGCGTCCTTGCGCGCCAAACCGATCTGATACAGTTCTTGCGCCATGGCCAGCGTCACCGCCCCGCCCGGTGCAGCCGCCGGGGCATTGGCCACGAGGTTGGGCTTTTTGTCCTCTGCCCGCACGGGAACAGCCGCCGCGAAAAGGCTGGCAGACAGAACAGCGGTCAAAATCGCGGTGGTCTTCATGGCCCGGACGATCCCTTGGTAAATGCCCGACGGGCGACAGGCGCCAGCTTTGCATCGCGCGCCGGGCCGGGGCAAGCGGGCGCAGGGTGCCATTTCCGCCACGAAATGCCGCAGCCCCGCTTTCCCCCGCAGCCGCGCCGCGTTAGCCATGGACAAGAAGGAGACACCCATGACCCCGCGCGACATTCTTGCCCGCCTGCTGGCCTTTGACACCGTGTCATCGCGCCCGAACATCGACCTGATGCTGTGGGTACAGGGCCTTTTGGCCGAAGCGGGGATAGAGGCCGTGCTGATCCCCGATGCGGCCGGGACCAAGGCCAACCTTTACGCCACCGTCGGCCCGGCAGGCGTGGGCGGGGTGATGCTGTCGGGCCATACCGATGTGGTGCCGGTCGAGGGGCAGCACTGGACCAAGCCGCCCTTTGCCCTGACCGAAGAGGCGGGCCGCTATTACGGGCGCGGTGCCGCCGACATGAAGGGTTTTGTCGCCTGCGCCATCGCCGCAATGCTGGATGCCGCAAAACGCCCGCTGAAAGTGCCGCTGCATCTGGCGCTGTCTTATGACGAGGAGATCGGCTGCATGGGCGTGCGCAGTCTGATCGACCTGCTGCAAGGTGCCCCCGTGCGGCCCCGGTTCTGCATTGTCGGGGAACCGACGGGAATGCAGGTAGCCACCGGCCACAAGGGCAAGGTCGCGCTGCGGGCCACCTGCATCGGGCGCGAAGGGCATTCGGCGCTTGCCCCGCTGGCCCTGAACGCGCTGCATCTGGCGGCGGATTTCGTCAATCTGGTGCGCGACACCCAGGGTTTCGTGGTCGAACACGGCTTGCGCGACGGTGATTATGATGTGCCCTATACCACGCTGCATGTCGGCAAGCTGAATGGCGGGGTGCAGGTCAATATCGTTCCAAACCACGCTGTCGTGGATTTCGAAATCCGCTCTCTTGCCGGTGAGGACGTGGACCGGCTGATCGAGGTGCTGCGGATCGGGGCCGAGGACATCGTGGCCCCCCTGCGCGAAGACTTCCCCGAAGCGGAAATCCGCATCGAACGGCTGTGGGACTACCCCGGCCTCGGCACCCCGTCAGAGGCGGCGGTGGTCAATTTCGTCAAGGCACTGACCGGGGCGAATGGCACGATCAAGGTGGCCTTCGGCACCGAAGGCGGGCTGTTCGACCAGCGGCTGGGCATTCCCACCGTGATCTGCGGACCGGGGTCGATGACGCAGGGTCACAAGCCCGATGAGTTTGTGACGGTGGAACAGATGGCGCGGTGTGACGCGATGCTGGCCGCACTGGCGGCGCGACTGGAAGCGGGGTTCTAGGCGGCAAGGCCGGGGGGTTTCACACCCCCCGGACCCCCTGTGGGATATTTGTGCCAATGTGAAAGGGCTGGTCAGCTCCGGGGTGCTGCGGCGCGGCGCAGACGGTCGTTGATGGCCCGGCCAAGACCGGTTTCAGGGATCGGGGCGATGGCAATGGTGCCTTGCGGCCCGGCCAGCGCATCGGCCTGGCGCAACAGGTGAAACAGGTTCGCAGCGGCCTGAACCAGATCGCCCTCTGGCGACAGGTTCAGGCCGGCGGCACCGGGGCCAAAACCAAGACGCACCTCGCCGGGGCGCGGGGCATCGGCGTTCAGCCGCACCGCCGCGCCGGGGGCATAATGGCTGAGAAGCTGGCCCGGCGCGTTGGGTTTTGCCGCGTCGCCGCCGATGGCCAGCGGGCCAAGCAGCGCCTCCAGCGCCTCGACCGGCACACCGCCGGGGCGCAGCAGGGCGGGCGGGCCGTCAAGGCCAAGGATGGTCGATTCCACCCCCACGGCGCAGGCTCCGCCATCGACCACCGCCGCGATCAGGCCATCCAGACCTGCCAGCACATGGTCGGCACGGGTCGGGCTGATCTTGCCCGAGGGGTTGGCCGAAGGGGCAGCCAGCGGCCCGCCAAAGGCCCGCAAGAGCGCCTGCGCCACCGGATGGGCAGGCAGGCGGATGGCCACCGTCGGCAGTTCTGCCGTGACCAGCGGCGACAGGCCCGAATCGGGCCGCATGGGCAGCACCAGCGTCAGCGGACCGGGCCAGAAAGCCGCGGCCACCGCACGGGCACGGTCATCAAAAAGCGCCAATCGCTCGGCCGCCGCAAGGTCGGGCACATGGGCGATCAGCGGGTTGAACCGGGGGCGGCCCTTGGCCTCGAAAATTCGCGCGACGGCAAGGTCGCTGGTCGCATCGCCACCGAGGCCATAGACCGTTTCGGTCGGAAAGGCGACAAGCCCGCCCGCCCGCAGCAGGGCCGCAGCGCGCGCGATCCCCATGGGATCAGCCGAAAGTCGCAGGGTTTCGGGCATGGCGTGACGTAGCGTTCACTGTTGAAGGATGGGGCGGGGCGGATAGTCTTGCCACAATGACCTGACCCGGCCCCCTTACCCGGCACCGGCCCGCTTGCCAAGCCGCCCGAACGGAGACTGCCATGCCTTACCGCGCCCCGCTGTCCGATTTCCGCTTTCTTCTGGACAAGGTGGTCGGCTTTGGCCAGGTCGCGGCCACCGACCTGTTCGCCGAAGCCCAGCCCGAAACGGTCGAGGCGATTCTGACCGAGGCGGGGCGGTTGAGCGAAAACACCCTCGCGCCGCTGAACCGGGCGGGCGACAAGGAACCCGCGCGTCTGGAGAATGGCGTCGTGCGCACCTCGCCCGGCTATGCCGAAGGCTATCGCGCCATTACCGAAGGCGGTTGGGTCGGCATGGCGGCCAGCCCGGACCATGGCGGCATGGGCCTGCCGCTGACGCTGGCCACCTGCGTGAACGACATGATGGGATCGGCCTGCCTTGCGCTGCAACTGAACCCGCTGATGACCCAAGGCCAGATCGAGGCGCTGGAGCATCACGCCAGCGATGCGATAAAGGCGCTGTATATCCCCAAGCTGATCAGTGGCGAATGGTGCGGCACCATGAACCTGACCGAAGCCGGCGCGGGAAGCGATGTGGGCGCGCTGCGCACCAAGGCCGAACGCAACGGCGACGGCACCTATGCGGTAACCGGGCAAAAGATTTTCATCACCTGGGGCGACAATGAT
>CALRKX020000157.1:0-6009 GCA_943368305.1 Erythrobacter sanguineus | reverse complement strand
AAAAACTCTGGAATCCTGTGGCCATCACGCCTTGGGGGGGTGCGATGACCGTGTTCACAACGACCAAGGGCCAGAGCGGCCTGCCACGTTATTTTGCTGCGGTGTTCGAGATTGCGAAGGGGCTGAACCGCGGGCGGCTGGATTTCGTGCTGCCCGATGGCCGCCGCTTTCGCGCCGAAGGCCGCAATCCTGGGGGCGCGGCCGAGATCGTGGCGCATTCGCCCGATGTCTTTGCCCGCCTGATCCGCGAGGGTGATCTTGGTTTCAGCGAAGCCTATGTCGAGGGCGAATGGTCCAGCCCCGATTTGCAGGGCTTTCTGGACCTGATCCAGCAGGGCAATGAAAGCGTCTATGACGGGTTCCCCGGTCTGGGTCTGGTCCGCATCTACGAACGGATGCGGTTCTGGCTGCAATCGAACAGCAAGCGGCAAGCCAGAAAGAACATCGCCTATCACTATGATCTGGGGAATGATTTCTACCGGCTGTGGCTGGACGAGACCATGACCTATTCCAGCGCGCGCTTCCTGACCGGGCAGGAAAGTCTGGAGCGGGCGCAGGTGCAGAAATATGCCGCGATGGTCGATCAGATGGGCGCGCGCGCTGGTGATCATGTGCTGGAGATCGGCTGCGGCTGGGGTGGTTTCGCCGAATATGCCGCCAAAGAGCGCGGGTTGCGGGTGACGGGGCTGACCATCAGTCAGGCCCAGCACGACTTTGCCGTGGCGCGGATGGCGCGGGCGGGGCTGGCGGACCGGGTTCAGATCAAGTTGCAGGACTACCGCGACGAGACCGGCAGCTATGATGGTATCGCCAGCATCGAAATGTTCGAGGCGGTCGGCGAAAAGTACTGGCCCGCCTATTTCGACACGCTGCATGACCGGCTGCGGCCCGGCCGCAACGCCACCTTGCAGATCATCACCATTTCCGATCAGCGGTTCCAGACCTATCGCAAGCAGGTGGATTTCATTCAGAAATACATCTTTCCGGGGGGGATGCTGCCCTCTCCTGCCGCGCTGCGGGCAGAGATCGCGCGGGCCGGGCTGCGGCTGAAAAGCTCTGTCGAGTTTGGCCAGAGTTATAGCCAGACGCTGCGGCGCTGGCACGATACCTTCAACAGCCGTTGGGATGAGATTGCGCGGCTGGGGTTCGATGACCGCTTTCGCCGGATGTGGAATTTCTATCTGACCTCTTGCGCCGGAGCCTTTGGTGGGGGCAACTGTGATGTGACACAGATTACCATGACCCGGCCCTGAGGAGCCTTTATGCCCACCGCCTCGAAATTGGTTGCAGCCATTCTTTTTGCCATCGTCGGGGCGATTGCTGCCCATCTGTTCCTGCCCACACTGCCCGAAGGCACGCCGCCGGGCTATCTGCGCGAGGTCTCTGCGCTGGTGGGGCTGGTCTGGGGCTGGCGGACAATGGGGCGCAGGGTGGGCAAGGGCATGGGAGAGGCGGCGGGGTCTGGCATCGTGACCTCTGTCGTCATGCTGTTCTGGGTGATGCTGCTGTTCGCGATTTATCTGATGGTGCATCGCTCGATGCGGGGGCTTTACGACGGGCCGATGGATGCGCTGCTGGGCGTGTTGAACATCATGTATGATTACGGCCACAACCTTGCAGCCCCCGCGACGCCGATTGCGCTGATCGTTGGCGGGATCATTGCGGGATGGCTGAGCGAGATCACCTATAAGCGGCTGGGCTGATCGGTGAGGGCCGGGCAGGACGGCGCGTTGCGCCATGAGGCTGTGCTGCGCGCCGTGCTGGGCCATGAGGGCGCTGCGGAGGCTGCCGATCAGGCGCGGGTGCAGTTTTATCTGGCTGTGACGGGAGGAGCCGACAATCTGCCGGTGGCAGAGCTGGCGGCGACGGCGCGTGATGTGATGGCGCTTTACGGTCAGAAGCCCGCCGCCGAGGTTGCGGCCCGGCTGGGCATGGTTCAGGTGCGCGGCGCGGCGCGGGCGCGGGCAGTCAAGGGGGCACCCGCCACGCTGCGCAGCCCGCGCCAGCCGCAGGATGTGCAGGTTTCGGCCCGGCGCGAGCCCTATGCCCGGTTCTTTGCGGTCGAGGAATATGATCTGTCGTTCCGCCAGTTCGGTGGCACGCCCGGCCCGGTTGTGACGCGGGCAGTGTTTCTGTCGGGCGATGCGGTGACGGTTCTGCCCTATGATGCTGTGCGCGACCGGGTGCTGGTGGTCGAACAGTTCCGCAGCGGCCCCTTCGGGCGCGGCGATGCCAACCCCTGGCAGTTGGAGGCGATTGCCGGGCGGATCGACCCCGGAGAAACCCCCGAACAAGCGGCGCGGCGCGAGGCGGTGGAAGAGGCGGGCCTGACCTTGGGCGCGCTGGAGCCGGTGGCGGGCTATTACCC
Organism: Erythrobacter sanguineus; assembly: GCA_943368305.1. Lineage (GTDB taxonomy): Bacteria > Pseudomonadota > Alphaproteobacteria > Rhodobacterales > Rhodobacteraceae > Fuscibacter. Next base: position 3,641 of record CALRKX020000157.1, on the reverse strand, counting down.
CAGCCCCGGCATCTGTGCCGAGTTCCTCTATTCCTATGTCGCGCTATGCGACCTGCCGGATGGGTCGGCGGGGGTGTTTGGCGTGGAAGGAGAGGCCGAGGATATTCGCGGTCACCTGATCGGGTTTGACGATCTGATGGCGCTTGTTGCTTCGGGAGAGGTCGGCAATGCGCCGTTGATCCTGACAGCGCTGTGGTTGCAGCGAGAGCGCGGGCGCTTGCGGGCCGGTTTATGAGGGCGCGCCGAATTGCCCCTCCCACATCATCCCTCACCTGCGTTGGGGGGAGGGGAAACCCCTGGCAGACCGATATTCTCGCCGGGTGATCTGGCCAGGGGCATTGCCTTCGCCATGCGGTGAAGGCGCAAGTTGCACCGCTGGGCTGCCAAGGCCCGGCCAGCGCCCGCCTCGGCATCGGCACGCTTCTTGTCCGCCGGGGCAGGCACTGGCCTTTCGAGGTCTGTGGTGGGGCAGTCTCTTGCGGAAGCCGCACGCAAGGGCCGGGAAACGCGCGATGCGTTTCCTGATCCGCCCGGACCCGGATTGCGGCCCCCCAACCCCCAGTCTAGCGGTTGGCGTCGAACAGGGCGCAGGCGGCGTCGAAGAACCGGGCGCGGGTGGCCGGGGTTTCCATCATCACCTCATGTTCGCAGGCCGGATATAGATCGAGCCGACCTTGCGGCCAGGCGGCCATCCGGGCGTGGATAGGCCCGGAATCAACGATCTTTTCTTGCAAACCCAGCGCACAAAGCGCCGGAACTGCGGGCGAGGGGCTGCGCGCCAGTGACAGGCATTCGACCAGCGCCGCCCGCAGCCACCCCAAAGAAGGGCCACCCAACGTCAGGTCGGGCTGCGCGCGGCCTTGGGTGACCATATAATCCCACATGGTGGGATCGGTGGTCAGGGTGTTGCCGGCAAAGGGTGCGGCCAGCACATAAGACGCCTCGCCCGTGCCCGGCGTATACCGCCCGCCCGCCCCGACAAGGCGCGACAGGGTGGATACGGTCAGCGCGACGGGGCGCATCCAGGCGGCCATCAGAATGCCCCACATCGGCGCCGAGAAGGCCGCCGCCTTGAACGGCAGACCACGCAGCAAGGCCCGCAGGCCGATGCAGCCGCCCATCGAATGGGCGATCATGTAAAAGGGTTCTGGCAGGCCCACGGCACGGGCATGGGCCAGGGCGGCATCCAGATCGTGCTGATATTCGTCGAAATGTTCGACATGGCCAACCAGCCGGTCGGGCATCGCGCGGTCGGCCAGCCCTTGGCCACGCCAGTCTATCGTCAGCATGGCGTATCCGCGCGCGGCCAGATCGGTCGCGGCGCGGCCATATTTCTCGATGTATTCGGTGCGTCCGGGCAGCAGGATCACCGTGCCCTTTGCTCCGTCACACCCCCACCAGCCGACGCGGATGCGCGCGCCGTCCGACGTGACAAGCCAGTCGGCACGGCCCTTTGCGGGGCCGTCGGCCACATCGTCAAACAGCGGCGCGCGCGCGGGGGCTTGTGACGAAGCGGCCAAGATCAGCCCATCGCCGCGCCAAGCTGCATGGCAAGGCCCATGTTGCCATCGACCGACAGCTTGCCGGTCATGAAGGCCATGGTCGGGTTCATGTCACCTTCCAGAATCGCGCGGAACACCTCGCCGCTGGCGGTCAGGGTCACATCGGACTCGCCGTCTTCGGCGCGCACGCCTGCGCCATCTGCGATGATGGTGCCTTCGCCGGGAATGACAAACTTGGCCACCCCGCCGCCAAAGCCCGAGGGCATCTTGCGTTGCAGGGCCGCAACTGCGGTATTGATCACGTCGCTCATCCGTCTCTCCTGTCCGTCATGTCATCGTGAAAGTGTCGGGCTGGAATTTCCCGCCCAATGCGTTACGTTCAAGTTATGCGGTCCCGGGTCCGGTTACACAATCATATCGTTGCGGCAATTTTGCCGATCCTGCTGGCCATGTCGGCAGCGGCGCTGCCTGCCTTGGCAGAGCCATCGCGGCTGGACAGCCTGTTTGAGCGGTTGCAGGCCACCGATGATGCCAATGCCCGCCAGATAGAGCGGGAAATCTGGATCGAATGGTCGAAGTCCGGCTCGCCTGCGATGGACCTGCTGTTGCAGCGGGGGCGTGATGCGCTGGATGCGGGCGATACCGAAGGGGCGATTGCCCATCTGACCGCGCTGGTCGATCATGCGCCCGACTTTGCCGAAGGCTGGAACGCCCGCGCCACGGCCTATTACAACGCGGGCCTGTTGGGCCCGTCGATCCATGACATCGGTCGCACGCTGGAACTGAACCCCCGCCACTTTGGCGCGCTGTCGGGTCTGGCGATGATCTTTGAGGAGTTGAAGCGCCCCGAAAAGGCGCTGGAAGTGTATCGCAAGGTGCTGGAGATCGATCCCCATGCCGAAGGCGTGCCTGATGCGATCACCCGGCTGACCGCCGAAATTCAAGGCCAGGACCTGTAAGGACGCCACCCCATGGACGCCAATGCGCGGGTCACGGCCGTTCTTGGGCCGACCAATACCGGCAAGACTCATTACGCGATCGAGCGGATGCTGGGCCACCGCACCGGGGTGATCGGCCTGCCGCTGCGTCTTTTGGCGCGTGAGGTCTATGACCGGATCGTTGCCTTGCGCGGGCCGTCAGTCGTGGCGCTGGTGACGGGCGAAGAGCGGATCGTGCCAGAGCGCGCCGCCTATTGGGTCTGCACGGTAGAGGCGATGCCGCTGGACATTGGCGCCGATTTCGTCGCGGTCGATGAAATTCAGCTTTGCGCCGACCCGGACCGTGGGCATGTCTTCACCGACCGGCTGTTGCGCGCCCGTGGCTGGCACGAAACGCTGTTTCTGGGGGCCGAATCCATGCGGCAGGCCATCGCGAATCTGGTGCCCGGTGTGCAGTTCCTGAAACGCGAGCGGTTTTCGACGCTGACCTATTCGGGATCGAAAAAGATCAGCCGAATGCCGCCCCGGTCGGCGATTGTCGGATTTTCGGTGGAAAACGTCTATGCGATTGCCGAGCTGATCCGCCGCACCAAGGGCGGCTGCGCGGTGGTGATGGGGGCGCTGTCGCCCCGCACGCGCAATGCGCAGGTTGACCTCTATCAGAACGGCGATGTCGATTATCTGGTGGCGACCGATGCCATTGGCATGGGGTTGAATCTGGACATCAAGCATGTGGCCTTTTCGGCCACGGCCAAGTTTGACGGGCGGCGGATGCGCGCGTTGTTTCCGCAGGAGCTGGCGCAGATTGCGGGCCGGGCCGGGCGGCATACCGAGGACGGCACCTTTGGCGTGACGGGCGAGGCGCGGCCTTTTGATGAGGAAACCATAGAAGCGATTGAAAACCATCGCTTTCCCCCGGTGCGCAAGCTGCATTGGCGTAACCATGATCTGGAGTTTGGCACCGCCGAACGGCTGCTTGCCAGTCTGGAGCGCCACACCAGCGATGAATGGCTGACCCGCGCGCGGGACGCCGATGATGTCGTCTCGCTCAAGGCGTTGTCGGCGATGCCCGAGGTGCGCGACCGGCTGACCGGCCCGAAACGGGTGCAGTTGCTGTGGGATGTGTGCCGAATCCCCGACTTTCGCAGCGTGTCAGAGGCCGAACATGCGGCCCTGCTGGCGCGGATTTTCGACTTTCTGG
>CALRKX020000156.1:0-6010 GCA_943368305.1 Erythrobacter sanguineus | reverse complement strand
CGCCTCTGGTCAGGCGGGGCTGGGGCTTGGGCTGCCCATCGTAGCCGAAATCGCGGCTTTGTTCGGTGGGCGATTGCATCTGGCGCAAGGGCCGCAAGGGCAGGGACTGCGGGCCGAACTGCACCTGCCGGGCGCGGGGGGTGCGGCATGAGTGGGGCAGGGATTCGGCCACCGTCCTCTCCTGTCTGTTCGCTGGCCGAGGTCGAGGGGCATGACATGCAACAGGAACTGGAGGTCGCCCGCTGGCGGCGCGCCGAACGCGAGAGGCTGCGCGCAGACCGTCTGGCGATAAGTGTGGCCGCCCGGCAAAACTGGGCCGCCGCTCTGATGCGGCATCTGTCGGCGGGCCTGCCCGGCTGGCTGGGCGATCCGAAAGGCCGCGTGATTTCAGGCTATTGGCCGATCAAGGGCGAGGCCGACCTGCGCCCCTGGTTGACGGAATTGCACACGGCAGGAGCGATCATCGCCCTGCCGGTCGTGGTAACAAAGGCCAGCCCGTTGGTGTTTCGCCACTGGTATCCTGGCATGGCGATGGAGCGGGGTGACTGGAATATTCCGGTGCCACCTGCCAGCGCAGAGGTGCTTCACCCCGAGCTTTCGCTTGCTCCGCTGGTCGGCTGGGACAGGGAAAACTATCGGCTGGGCTACGGTGGGGGCTATTTCGACCGTACGCTGGCCGCAGCCAGCCCGCGCCCCTTTGTGGTGGGCGTGGGCCTGCAATCGGCAGAACTGGCCACGGTGTTCCCGCAATGGCACGACATTCCCATGTCGGTCATCGTGACCGATGACGGCGTTCAGTCGATCTGACGTGCCTCGCTGACCAGCATGATCGGAATGCCGTCGCGGATCGGAAAGGCCAGATGCGCGGCTTTGGAAATCAGTTCCTGCGCCTCGGCGTCATAGGTCAGGACGGCGCGGGTCATGGGGCAGACCAGCGCCTCCAGCATCCGGCGGTCGTGGAGGGGGGCATCGGTCATTGCAAAACCTCGTCAGGGGCACCGCCAGAGCGCAGCGCGAATTCTATCAGCGTCACCAGCGTCTCGCGCCGGGCGGTCAGCGATGGCGATTCCAGCAGCGCCTGCTTGTCCTCGGGCGACAAGGGCAACAGCATCGACAGCGCATTGATCAACATTTCCGTCTCGGCATCCTTCAGGCTGGACCAATCGGTGCCCAGCTTGCGCGCGGCCAGGAACCGGCCCAACAGGTCAAGAAAGCCGCGCCGGTCAAAGCCGCTGTCGTCCTCTGCCGCACCAAGGTCACGGGCAAAGGGCGCCCAATCCACCAGACAGCGGCGATAGGGCGTAAAGCCCTGAACCTCCTCTCGGATGCGAAAGCGCGAGACGCCGGTCAGTGTGATCATATAGCGGCCATCCTCGGTTTCGTTGAAACCGGTCAGCCGCCCGGCGCAGCCTATGGCCGACAGCCGCTTTTCTCCCCCCGGCACCTCTCGCGGCTGTATCATCCCGATCAGCCGGGTTGGCGATTTCAGACAATCATCCAGCATGGCCAGATAGCGCGGCTCAAAAATATGCAGCGGCAGCCGGGCGCGCGGCAACAGCAGCGCACCGGGCAGCGGAAAGACCGCAATCGTGTCGGGCAGGTCGATGTGTTTCATCATATCCCGAACATAGTGCGAAACCGGATCAGGCGAAGATCATCGACGACAAACGACGGCGGCCCTTCAGCACGATGGGATCCTGCGGCTTCAGCGCCTCGAAAATCGTGAAAAGCTGGCTGCGCGCGGCCCCGTCATTCCATTCCCGGTCCAGGCGGAACAGGTCCAGCAGGGTGTCCACCGCGCCCTCAATATCGCCGGTGGCGTGCTGCGCGGTTGCAAGATCAAACATCACCTGCCGGTCACCGGGGGTTTTGGCCATGGCGGCACGCAACTCTTCAACCGGGCCAGCCTTGGCGGCCTGCTTGGCAAGTTCGATCTGGGCCCGCGCCGCCTCGACCTCTTTCGACTTGGCCACGGCGGCGGGCGCGCTGGTCACCAGCGCCTCTGCCTGATCCAGATTGCCCACCGCCAGATGGGCACGGATCAGCCCACCATAGGCCCCGGCGTTTTCCGGTTCTTCCTCCAGAATGGCGGCAAAGGTTTCTGCCGCATCGGCGGCGGCCCCTTCGACCAGCATCTGCTCGGCCGCCTCCAGCGCCTCGGCCAGACCACCGTCGGCGGCACCGGGCCCCATGGCTCCCACGGTTTCAACAAACCGCTTGATGTCCGACGCGGGCAACGCCCCCTGAAACCCGTCAACCGGCTGGCCCTGCCAGAAGGCATAGACCGTAGGAATCGACTGGATGCGCAGCTGGCTTGCGATCATCTGGTTTTCATCGACGTTGACCTTGACCATCTTCACCGCACCCTTGGCGGCGGTGACGGCGGCTTCCAGTGCCGGGCCAAGCGTTTTGCACGGCCCGCACCACGGCGCCCAGAAATCAACGATCACCGGCACCTCGCGCGAGGTTTCGATGACATCCTTCATAAAGGTCGCCTCGGTGCCGTCCTTGATCAACTCATCGGCGGCGGCGGGCATGGCAGGCTTTTCGGTGGTCCCGAACATCGCGTCCTCGGATAAAAGCAATTGGGTTGCTGTTAATATGAGGGGGTTCGACGCGGAATTGAAGGGGGCGGATGTGGTTTACAGTTCAAAGCGCTGCCCCTAGCCTGCCGGAAAAGGGAGACTGCGATGACCGTTCTTCTGTGCTTTGGCGACAGCAACACCCACGGCACGCCGCCGATGCTGGTGCAGGGCGAATATCGCCGCTTTGATGCGGAAACCCGATGGCCGGTGCTGGCGGCCAGGGCGCTGGAATGGAATCTGGTGGAAGAGGGTTTGCCCGGGCGCACCGCGCAATTTGCCGATCCTGTGATGGGCCCCCATATGAACGGGCAAGATGGGCTGAAGATCGCGCTGCAAAGCCACGGGCCGATTGATGTGCTGACGATCATGCTGGGCACCAACGACGCCAAGGCCCGCTATGGTGCCAGCCCAGAGCTGATTACTGGCGGGATTGCCGCCTTGCTCGATATTGCGCAATCACCCGAAATGCAGGACCGCCATGGTGGTTTCCGTATCCTGCTGATCTGTCCGCCGCCGGTGCTGGAACAGGGGCCGATCATGGACCAGTTTTACGGCGCGCGGGCGCGCGGTCTGGCCCTTCCCCCGCTGTTGGCCGATCTGGCCCGCGCGCGGCGCTGCGGCTTTCTGGATGCGGGGCAATTGATTGAAGTCAGCCCACAGGACGGCGTTCATTTCGAACCCGAGGCCCACGCCAGCCTGGCCCAAGGCGTGGCGCAGGCATTGGCCGATCTGGTCTCAGGCTGACGGTCTCAGGCTGACGGGCCCAGATCGATCCAGCCGCAGCGGCGGGCGAACTCTTCCGGCTTGACACCGGGATCAATCGCCATGTTCTCGCGGAAGTCGCGGGACCGCCAGTCGGCCCAGCGGTTGCGCCAGATATGCAGACCCGACTTCGAGATTTTGATGATCGGCGACCGCAGCGGCAGCACCGCGCGCCATTTGCGCCGCATGTAATGGTAGCAGGCGGTGAAATCGCTGTCCAAAGCCTCGTGGTAGCGGTCATTGTGAATCAGCGGCAAGGCCCCGGCATAGGAGCGAAAGCCCTTGGCCCGCGCGATGGCCACGATGTCGGTGCCATACATATGCCAGCCCGGCAGCCCCTCATCGAACCGCAGGCCTGCGCTGCGACGCATCACGATCAGCAATTCGTCGAAGCTTTGCACCTCGACCGGCTTCAGCGCCACGCTGCCCGCGATCAGCCCGATGGACGAGGACCAGACCGGCCCGATATGGCCTGCATCCAGCGCCACGCCAAAGCTGCCGAACAGCGCCCAGTCATCCGGCAATTCAGCCAGCCGCGCGCGCAGCACGGCGTCCCAGCCCTTGGGCAGATAGACATCATGATGCACGAAGACCACGATCTCGGCATCGGTGGCCTCCAGAGCGCGGTTATAGGCAACCGAGGCGGAAGGCGCGCCCCATTCGACATGCAGCGGCAAAGACCCGTCCACAATGCAGGGAGAGCGGCCAAGATTGGCATTCAGGATCGCTTCGGAATGGCTGGCACAGCACAGAACGATCTTCATGGGGTGTCTCCGAACAGGCGGGCCAGTCGCGCGGCCTCTTGATCAATGTCATGCCGGTCAAACACCCGCGACCGCCCGGCAAGGCCCATGGCCTGCAAGGTTTCGCGTGGGGTGGCGGCCAGTTTGTGGATGGCATCGGCAAGGGCGGCAGCGTCACCTGCGGGCACCAGCCAGCCCACCTCTGGCGTGACCAGTTCCGGCACACCGGCGATTGCGGTGGCAATTACCGGGCGACCTGCCGCCATCGCCTCCATCACGACGACGGGCAGCCCTTCGGCGAAAGACGGCAGGATCAGCGCAGTCGCGTTGGCCAGCGCCTGCTTGACGCCTGCCTCATCCTGCCAGCCCGCCAGATGAATACGCCCGTCCATTCCCGCTCGCACAATCGCGGCCTCGATCTGGCCGCGCAATTCGCCATCGCCCACCAGCGTCAGGCGCAGGTCGGGCAAGGTGGGGGCGGCAAGCGTCATCGCCTCGATCAGCAGGCCAAAGCCCTTTTGCCCGGCCAATCGGCCAATGGCCACCAGATGCGGCCCACCTTCAGGCATAGGCGCAGGTTCGGCAAAGCCGCCCGGTTCGATGCCGCAATGAACAACCGCGATCTTGCCCCATTGGTCGGGCGGGGCCCAGCGGCATAACTGGCTGCGGCCATAGGAAGAAATCGCCACCACGGCCTTGGCCCCGGCGATCTTGTTACCCAAGGCCAGCGCATGGGGCGCGTCGAACTCTTCTGGTCCATGGGTGGTAAAGCTGTAGTCCGGCCCACCCATCCGCCGGGCCAGCATGGCGACGGTGGTTGAATTGGTGCCGAAATGGGCGTGCAGATGGTGGACACCCTGTTCGTTGCAGCGGCGGGCAATATACGCCGCCTCCAGCCAATAGATCACGTGACGCAGCCGCCCGCCGGTGCCCGGCACGCCGCCCACGCCGCGCGCCCCACACACCAGCGCCAGCCGCAACGTGGCCAGCGCCTGACCGGGCCGCGACGCCATCCAGCCCAAGGCAGTGGCCACCAGCCGCCGCCCGCCCATCTCCAACACATGCTCGGTGCGGCCATCTTCGGCCAGATCGGCGACATCCTTCAGCGCCGCGCGGTCCGACCGCATCGAAAGGCGCAGCACGTTGTGGCCTTGCCGCTCCAGCGCGGCAATCTCGCGCCGGATGAACGTGTGCGAGGCACGCGGATAGGTATTGACCAGATAGGCAATCTTCACATGGCACCTTTTTGCGCTCGGCTAACGCTGCCCTGCGGCAAAGTTGTGGCCAAGACTTGTGCCAGCAGCCATAACCCGGACAGAAGCCACTGGTAAAGCGCGTCGAAATCGGCTTTCGCAGGTGCAAAGTTCGGTATGGGTGCTGCGATGGGATTTGCCCAAGTGTTGTCTGGTCAGGGATTGTTTTCACGCGCGATGCGCGGCTCGGTGGTGACGGCGGGGGCCTATGCGGTGTCGCAGGCGCTGCGGCTGGCCTCCAACCTCATTCTCGCGCGGCTGCTTTACCCCGAGGCCTTCGGCATCATGGCGCTGGTTTCGGTGGCGCTGGTCGGGCTGGCGATGTTTTCCGATCTGGGCCTTGGCCCGGCCATATCGCAAAGCCCGCGGGGCGATGACCCGGACTTCCTGAACACCGCCTGGACGCTGAACGCCGTGCGCGGCGCGGCGCTGTGGCTGATGACCTGCGTGCTGGCCTTGCCGATGGCACGGCTGTATCAGGCGCCCGATCTGGCGTGGTTGTTGCCTGCCGCCGGCATCACCCTGCTGATCAGCGGGTTCAACCCGACGCGGATCGATACCGCCAACCGCCACCTGCTGCTGGGCCGTGTCACCGCATTGGACCTTGCCTCTCAGGTGATCGGGACGGTGACGATGATCGCGCTGTCCTTGTCGCTGCGGTCGGTCT
>CALRKX020000155.1:0-6018 GCA_943368305.1 Erythrobacter sanguineus | reverse complement strand
TTCCTGGAATTCCTGACAGTATATCTGGCGGCGCGGATCTATCTTCAACGGATTGAACAGATTCGATCTGTCGTCAAATTGTTGTTCTTCATGGCATTCTTTTCCGCCATTCTTGCTCTGCCCGAGGCGTTGACCGGGGTGCATTTTATCCATGACCTAGGCACGGCGATCACTGGTATTACCTATCGGCTGAACAACGAAATGCGCATGGGAATCTATCGGGCCTCGTCTTTCTTCGAGCATCCCATTCTTTACGGCGTCTTTTGTGCTTCCAGCTTTGGTCTAATGTGGTTCACAAGCTCCACAGCCCAAAGGATATACCGCGCTCCTATCCTGATGCTGGCGACGTGGTTCTCAGCATCTTCGGCACCGCTTCTGGTTCTTTTGATCCAGATATCCCTGATCATCGCAGAACGGTTCACACGCCATCTCAAGCGACGCGACAAGCTGTTGGCCTGGGCTGCTGCTGCCTTCGTTTTGGCAATGCAGACCTTCACCGGGCGGGGCGTCGTTGGTATCGTGACGATGATCACGATCAACCCTGGCACGGCCTATACTCGACGCGCGCAGTGGAATTTTGCCATCGACGACGTGCTGCGCCACCCTTGGTTAGGGTTCATTCCCAGCACCTATACCCGCCCGTTTTGGCTGGCCCCAAGCATCGACAACTGGTGGCTGCTTATTATGATGCGCTCGGGAATACCTTCCCTGATCCTTTTGGCGCTCAGTATTTTGTTCATGTGGATCGCCATTGCCAAGCGGCAGGATGTGCCACCCCTTTTCAGCCAGTTGCGGACGGGTTGGGGGCTGATGATGATCGCAGTTCTGCTGGGGGCTGCCACCGTGACCTTCTTTGGAAAACTGCAGCCCCTTTTCTCATTCTATCTGGGCATGGGGGCGGCGCTGGCAACCTGCGCTCTGCCTGCAGCCGATGCAGGTAGAACGCAGATCCCTCAGAGTAGCAGTAAGTTGCACTATACACGCTTTCCAAGATCATCCGCAGGTGCGCCATCTAAAGTGCGACCATCTGCACAGACTCCTGTAAGGAAACCCGCAAAACCATGACCCCTTCGTTGGATCTGCGGCCCTCCAACCCCCGCCTTTATCACCTTGATGCGCTGCGCAGCGCGGCAATCCTTTATGGTGTTCTGGTTCATACGGCGACGCTGGGAGCCACCTGGCCCCTGACGCTGGTTTCGGACATTTCCGGTTATTTCCGGATGGGCACCTTCTTTCTGGTTTCCGGGTTCTTCGGAGCCATGGTGCTTAAGCGGGCCGGTCCTGTTGGCTTCCTGAAAAAACGTACGCTGGCGCTGTTGGTGCCCCTGGCGTGCGGGGTGGTTTTGCTGAACCCCATCACCAACTGGCTGATCTGGAACTGGCACAACGACCGATTGCCGCTGCGCGAGTTCCTTGATCTGGCCTGGGACGGAATCCTGCCCTTGCCGCGCAAGGGGCCAGTGGTTTGGCACCTGCATTTGTGGTTCCTGATTTCACTCAGTTTCTATGCGCTGATGGCTCCGGTGGCCGCCGCCACAGCCCGTCGGCTTGGCCGGGTTTCAACCGGCTTTGCAGACGGGGTGGCACGGCTGCCGGGCTGGCTGTGCGTCATGGTGGTGGCACTGCTGATCGGTCTTTCGTCGCTTGCTCTCCGGGCCTTTTATGAAATCGCGCTGGAGCGTATTCTGCCCCATGACGGCTGGAACATTCCCTGGCTGGTGCGGACGACCTTTTATTACTGGCCAATGTTTCTGACGGGGATGGTGGTTTTCCATCACCCGGGCTTTGCGGCGCGGTTCCAGACCGTCAGCTTGCCAGGGCTGGTTTTGGGGTTGGCCGCCGTCATTATCTCACGCGAGACAATGGTTCAGGACGGTATGTTGTGGGAGGTGGTGCAGCTCCTGACCCGCGCCTTCCTGACCGTTTCAGCCATTGCAGCCTTGATGGCGGTTTTCGGGCGCTGGTTTGCCCAACCGGGTTTCCTGTCGCGCAGCGCGGACGCCGTATATTCGATCTATATCCTCCACTTTCTGCTGATCTATCTGATCGCTTCCGCTCTGAGACCCCTTGAGTTGCCCGAAGTGCCGCGCTTCTTGCTGGTGGCCGGATTTACCATCTTGGGGGTGTTTGCGCTTCATCGCTTTGTCATCAAGCCAAGCGCCCTTCTTGGTCTGATGTTCAACGGAAAGCCGCCCTCTGCCCGGAAGGCTAGGTCTGGGGCTGCCTGAAGTCTGGCCGGGGTGGAGATTGCACCCACTGGCTGCGTGGCGGGCCCGAAATACCCGCTAGAGCCTGCGAGCAGTCCGGAATCGGCACTGAAGTGTTTCCGGAAGCGCTCTCGCATTGGCGGGCCTGAGTGCTAAAATCCTTCATTCTGTTGAAAATTTCAGAGGCTACACTTTGTCTGATCCTCCGGGGGGGGCAGGATATGATTGTTGCAGGCAATTTCAGGACCGAGGGCACGCATCAGGGTGTCGAGGCTTCCTGCACCCTGAAAGGCGAGGGCTTTCCTGCCCGCCTGTCCTTTCACGTTCCCCACGACACCGCCCACACCGTCGATATCGATCAGCCGAACTGGGCGGCGATGGCGCTGATCTGGCCGGCGATGCTGATGGGGCAGGATCTGGTGGTCGAGGGCGATCTGTCGCCGCTGCTGCTTTACAACATGCAGAACGACCTGATGGCCCTGATGCGGAACTATGAGCCGCGGCTGAAGCCCATCCGCATCACGGCGGGGGGTTCTGCGGACATTCTGCCCCAGCCGGGGCGCGATGTGATGACGGGTTTTTCCGGTGGCGTGGACAGCTTTTCCACCTATGCCCTTTATACCCGGCCCCAGGTGCCGCCCAGCTTGCGGATGACGGCGCTGGCGGTGTTTCAGGTGGGCGCCCTTGGCCCCACGGCGCGCGGCGCCGAGGTGTTGGCCCCGGCGGTTGCCCATGCGCGGGCCCATGCCGATGACCACGGGCTGCAGACCTATTCGCTGTCTTCGAACATGGATGAGGTTTTTGCGCCGGCCAAACCCTTTGGCCCGGTTGATTTTCGCACCACCGTGGGCTTTCGCAATGCCGCCGCCGCGCTGCTGATGCAAAACGGCGTGGGTACCTATCTGCCTTCGGGCACCGTGGCCTACAACCGCGCGACCTTTGGTCCTTATAGCTGCACCGAGCCGCTGGACCCTGCCTTGCAGCCGCTGTTTTCAACCGAAAAGCTGCGGGTCCAACCGGCTGGTGCGGGGTTAAGCCGGATCGACAAGATCGCGCTGATTGCCGACGATCCACAGGCGCAGCGGCGGCTGAACGTTTGCGTCAACCCGACCGGGCGTCCGCGACCGACCACCGCGCTGAACTGTTCGGCTTGCTGGAAATGTATCCAGACCCTGCTGGTGCTGGAGGCGATGGGCAAGCTGGAAGCTTTTGCCCCGGTCTTCGATCTGGGTTTTTACCTGACCAACCGCCGCCGCCTGCTGCAATCCTTGTCCGATCTGGCCTTTGGCCAGAATTACCTGACCGCGCAGGAGCAGATCCTCTATGCCCGCGCCCATGGGCTGGAGGTGCCACGGCCGCGTGGCAAGGTGGAACGCCGTCTGCGCAAGCTGGCCCGGGCCGTCCTGCTGCGGGGAAAGGGCAAGCCCTATGCCCCGCCTGTGCAAGGCTGATCACTCCTCGCGGAAGGCCCGCATCACCTGATGCGACATCGGCGCCAGAAGGTAGCTGAGGACAGAGCGGTCGCCGGTTTTCAGGAAGGCCTCGACCGGCATGCCCGGCAGAATCTCCACGCCCTTCAGACGGTGCAGTTCCGCAGGCGTGACCGACAGGGTCAGGCGGTAGAAACTTTGCCCGGTCTGCGGATCGGCGATGGCGGCGGGCGAGATGCTGGCCACCTGCGCCTCAAGCCGGGGGGTGGTGCGGGGATCAAGGCTGGGGAAGACAAGCTGCGCGCCCTGCCCCACATGCACCCGCTCGATATCCTGTGCGCCAAGGCGCAGTTCGAATTCGCTCACACCGGTCTGCGGCACGATTTGCAGCAGCACCGCACCGGGGGCAACCACGCCGCCTTCGGTGGTGACCTGCAATTCATGCACGATGCCGGTGGCCGGGGCCTTGATGTCCACGCGCGACAACTGGTCGTTCAAGGTGATGATCTCCAGCACCAGCTCTTCCACCTCGGTGCCGGTGGTGCGCAGATCGGTCGAGACCTGTTCCAGAAAGGCGCGGTCGGCCTGGTCCACTTCCAGCCCCGCGTCGCGGATGGCGTTTTCCAGCCGGGCGCGTTCGGCCTTGTCGCCGGCAATTTCACCCATCAGACCGGCGCGGTTGCTTTGCAGCTCCAGCTTCTGGCTTTCGCGCACCATGCCCTTGGCGAACAATTGTTCGGTTGTGGCCAGTTCCTTTTCCACAAGGGTCAACTGTTCCTCGCGGGCGGCGATCTGGGCCTTCATGCCGTCGATCTGGTTGTTGAACTGGGCGATCCGTTCGGCCAGTTGGGCGCGGCGGCCTTCACGCTGGGCCGCGCGGGCGGCGAAAATCTGGCGCTGGCCGGCCTCGGCCTGGGCGGTATCGGGGGCGGCAAAGGGCAGCGCGGGGGCAGCAAAGACCGGCTGGGCCTGCCCGGTCTGTTCCGATTGCAGGCGATCGCGCAGCGTCAGCGCCGCCGCCAGCCGGTTCAGCGCCATGTCGCGCTTGGCCTTGATCAGCGTGGGATCAAGCCGCAAGACCACCTGGCCCGCCTGAACATGATCGCCATTGGCAACCAGAATATGCTGCACCTCGCCGCCATCCAGGCTTTGCACCACGCGCGGCTTGCCGGGCACCACGGCCTGACCGGGGGTGACGACGGCCCCGCTGATCGGGGTGAAATGGGCCCAGGCCAGAAAGACCGCCATCATGGCCAGGCTGCCCAACATTCCGATGCGGGTGGCGCGGCCCAGTTCGGTGCGCGGCTGATCGGGATTTGCTGCGGCGGGGCGGAGGGCTGCGCTGCGCTGCGCGTGCAGGGGGTTGAGGGCGGCGGTCATGCGTGGCTCTCCTGGGCGGCGGCTTGCTGGCCGCGGGCGTGCAGGCGGCGGAACAGGGCGGCGGCCCCGGCAACGGCGGTGGCCTGCGCGGCGGCGGGGCTGGTTTCGGTGTCATCCTGATCGGCCAGCGGGCCGGGGCCTGCCTCGGTCGTCATGTCTGGCGCGGTTTCGGGAACCGGGTTGAACAGGTTGTTCTGCCACAGCGGCCGCACATTAGACCCAGGCAAGGCTCGGCCAGGCTCGGCAGGAACCGGGCGGACCTTTTGCAGCACCTCATCGCGCGCGCCGTAGCGGGCCACGGCCCCCTGCGCCAGCACCAGCACCTTGTCGGCCGAAGACAGCACGGCGGCGCGATGGGTCATCAGGATCACGGTGGCGCCGCGCGCCTTCAGCCCGGCAATCACCGACAGCAGGGCGGCATCGCCATGGCTGTCGAGGTTCGAGTTCGGCTCGTCCAGCACAACGATCGTCGGCTGGCCAAAGATGGCGCGGGCCAGACCAAGGCGCTGCATCTGGCCGCCCGACAGGGGCTGCAAACCGCCGCCCAGCCGGGTGGAATAGCCTTCGGGCAGGGCAAGGATCATGTCATGAACGCCTGCGGCCTTTGCCGCCTCGATCACGTCTTCATCGCGGGCATCGGGGGCAAAGCGGCTGATATTGTCGCGCACTGTGCCGGGCAGCATATCGACCATCTGCGGCAGATAGCCGATGTGGCGGCCCAGTTCGACCGGATCCCAATGGGACCGCAGGGCACCGTCCAGCCGGATCTCGCCGACCTCGCTGGTCCAGGCGCCAACCAGAATGCGCGCCAGCGTCGATTTGCCGGCGGCACTGTCGCCGATCACGCCCAGACATTCGCCGGGGTCGAGATCAAAGCTGACCTGGGTCAGAATGCGCTTGCGGTCGGCACCGGCCACGGGCGGGCCAAGACGGGTCAGGGATTTCACCTCGATCCGCCCCGTAGGCGCGGGCAGGCGCAGGGCGCGCGGGGTGGCGGTTTC
>CALRKX020000154.1:0-6021 GCA_943368305.1 Erythrobacter sanguineus | reverse complement strand
CCGGAAGAAAAGGTCTGGGGTGCGGTGCATTACCCACTGGACACCACCGAGACCAAGGATGCCTGGGTCGGCCTGTCGGAACTGACCGTTCATGGCGACTGGGCCTATGTGATCGAGCGTGACAACCAGATCGGCCCTGCCGCCACGATCAAAAAGATCTACCGGGTTAAGCTTTCCGATCTGAAGCCTGCCGAATTGGGTGGCACGCTGCCGGTCGTGCAAAAAGAGCTGTTCCGCGATCTGCTGCCCGATCTGGCCGTGCTGAAGGGGGTGACGCCCGAGAAAGTGGAAGGCTTCACCGTGGATGCCGCTGGCAAGGGCTGGGTCGTGACCGACAATGACGGGGTCAGCGACAATTCCGGCGAGACCTTGTTCTGGACCATCGGCGACGTGAAATAAGCGGATTTCATCCGAATCTTTCCCCCGGCAGCCCTGCCGGGGGATTTTCTTTGCCGAACTTTGGCCAGCGGGGCTTGACGCTGGGCACCGCAGAGGGATTTGGTGCCCAAAACCGCTGCCAAACGGATCAACACCTTGAACAGATTCTCCCTCCGCCTTCTGGCGCTTGTTTCCCTGTCGGCTCTTGCGGCCTGCGCACCCAAGGCCAAGGTCGAAGACCCTGCCAGCCTGGCCTCTGTGCCCGGCTATGAAGGGGTGCAGGACGGCGCCTATTTCATCCCGCCGGTCGACCCCAAGCTGCTGGAGGAAGACCGCGCCAAGACCGAAGTCGCCTATAACGGCCCGGATGCCCCTGGGACCGTGGTTGTCGATACTTTTGCGCGCAAATTGTATCTGGTGCAGGACGGCGGCAAGGCAACGCGCTATGCGATTGCGGTCGGGCGCGAGGGCCTGTCGTTCCGTGGCAATGGCGTGATCGGGCGCAAGGCGGAATGGCCGTCGTGGCAGCCGACCGCCAACATGGTGCGCAGCCGCCCCGACCTTTACGCCGAATATGCCGGCGGCCGCGCGGGTGGCCTTGATAACCCCCTGGGCGCGCGGGCGCTGTATCTCTACCGCGGCGGTCGCGACACGATGTTCCGCATCCATGGCACGATCCAGAACGAATCGATCGGTCACGCCACCAGCGCGGGCTGCATCCGCCTGTTCAATCAGGACGCGATCGACCTTTACAATCGGGTTCCGGCTGGCACACACGTCAAGGTGCGCAGCCTAGAGGAAAGCATTGCCATCGAAGGCCCCTATACCGACGATGCCTATGGCCGTGCAGTGCCCGATACGCCCGAAAATGCCGCCAAGAAGATCGAGGACGAAAAGCTGATGGCCGAACAGGCCGCGCAAAAGGCCGAGAATGAGCGGATTGCGGCGGCAAAAGCAGCGGAAGATGCCGCCAAGGCCGATAAAAAGCGCCTGCGTGCCTGCAAGCGTCAGGGCATTTCTCCCGAAGATTGCCCGCCTCTGCCCGAAGCAACGGCGGATGCCGCGACCGCTTCGGCTGGCTGAGACCATTCCCAGATTAAACAACGCCCCCGCCAGATGGCCGGGGGCGTTTTCATTTTGGCCGGGTGAATTCAGGCCAGAATGACGTAATCCTTTAGCGTCGTCTCCACCACCTGCCATGTGCCGGCATAGCCGGGCCGTATCAGCCAGCTGTCGCCCGCTTTCAGATGGGTTTCGACCCCGTTCTGATCGGTCAGAATCGAATGGCCCTGATGGATATGCACATATTCCCATTCGGAATAGCTGACCGTCCATGTGCCGGGGGTCGATTGCCAGATTCCGGAAAACAGGGTGCCCCGCTCCTCCAGATTCCAGGTTGTATGGACAGGATCGCCCGCCAGAACCGTGGCGGGGCGGGTGATTTCGGGGTCTACACCCTCTCGCGAAACGCGGTTGATCAGCGACATGGGGCCTCCTATAGCCTGCGCGGATTGGGCACGGCGGGCCGGGCATGGTCAAGCCCCACCCCTTGCCGCATTGCAGCGCAATAATCTTGCACAGCCGTTGCGGCTGTGCCCTTATATCGGGCAGATGATAACAGCGGAGCCGCCCGAGCCATGAGCGCAACGTCCACCGCCCGCCCGGTTTTGCCGCCCGACATCCGCGCCCGCAAGGGTCAGGCGCCGCTGGTGGTGCTGACCGCCTATACCACGCCGATGGCACGACTGGTCGATGCCCATTGCGATATTGCGCTGGTGGGGGATTCGGTCGGCATGGTGCTGCACGGGATGGCCAGCACGTTGGGCGTCACGATGGAGATGATGGTCCTGCATGGCCGCTCGGTCGTGAAGGGCTGCCAGAAGGCGATGGTCGTGATCGACATGCCCTTTGGCAGTTACGAGGAGGGCCCGCAGCAGGCCTATCGCAACGCCGCCCGCCTGATGGCCGAAACCGGCGCGCCTGCGGTCAAGCTGGAAGGTGGGGTGCATATGGCCGAAACCATTGCTTTCCTGACCCGTCGCGGCGTGCCCGTGATGGCCCATATAGGGCTGACCCCGCAATCGGTGAACACCTTGGGCGGCTACAAGGTGGTGGGCCGCGAGGGCGAGGCCGAGGCCGTGATGGATGATGCCCGCGCGGTCGAGGCGGCGGGGGCTTTTGCGGTGGTGCTGGAAAAGGTGCCGATGGGGCTTGCGGCGCGGATCACGCAGGCCATGTCGATCCCCACGATCGGCATTGGCGCGGGTGTGCATTGCGACGGGCAGGTGCTGGTGGTCGATGACATGCTGGGCATGTTCACCGATTTTCGCCCGAAGTTCGTCAAGCGATTTGCCACGCTTGGCCAAGAGGCGGATGAGGCGATTGCCGCCTACGCCGCCGAGGTACGGGGCCGTGCTTTTCCGGCCGAGGAACATTCCTTCCCCGATACGCTGCCCGCGCCAAAATCCCCGTCCGCGAAAGCCAAGACATGACCGAAATCATCCATACCGTCGCCGAATTGCGCCAAAAGGTCCGGGCCTGGCGCGCGGCGGGTGAAACTGTGGGCGTGGTGCCCACGATGGGCGCGCTGCACGAGGGCCATCTGTCGCTGGCCCGCCGCGCGCGCGCGGAATGTCAGCGGGTGATCACCACGATCTTCGTGAACCCCAAGCAATTCAACAATCCCGATGACCTTCTGAAATATCCCCGCACGCTCGAGGCAGATGCAGCCTTGTTGTCCAGTGTGCCCGTCGATGTGGTTTTCGCCCCTGCCGTGGACGAGGTTTACCCCGAGGGCTTTGCCAGCACCGTGTCGGTGTCGGGCGTCTCTGAACCGCTGGAAGGACGTATGCGGCCCGGCCATTTCGACGGGGTGGCCACCGTGGTAACCAAGTTGTTTGGCATGACCGAGGCGCATCGCGGCTATTTCGGCCAGAAAGACTGGCAGCAGCTGCAGGTGGTGCTTCGGCTGGTGCGAGACCTCAACCTGCCGGTCGAGGTTGTGGGCTGCGAGACGATCCGCGAGGCGGATGGCCTTGCCATGTCGTCGCGCAATGTCCGCCTGACTCCCGAGGGGCGCGCGATTGCCGGGGTGCTTTACTCTGCGATCACCGCCGCCGCCACCGATATCCGCGCCGGGCAATCGGACCGCATGGCCATTCGCGAGGCCGCCGAAAAGGTCCGCGCGGCGGGGTTTGAACGGGTGGAATACATCGAGTTGCGCGACGCCGGCACGCTGATGCCCTCGGACGATCCGCGCCGCCCGCGCCGGATGCTGGCCGCCGCCTGGCTGGACGGCGTGCGCCTGATCGACAACATCCCGGTGTGACCCGTCCCAGCGGGGGGCCGGCCCCCCGCACCCCCCGGGATATTTGAACCAGTATGAAAGGCCACAATATCCGGCTTTCATACTGGCTGAAATATCCCGGGGTGAGGCGCCAGCGGCGCTGAGGGGCAGCGCCCCTAATCCAGCAGATCGGCCAGAACCAGCGCCATGACTTTCGCGCTGTCTTCCATGTCCTGCACCCCCACCCATTCATCGGGCTGATGCGCCAGATGCAGCAGACCCGGACCATAGGCGATGCAGTTTTTCAGCCGTCCGATCCGGTCGATGTGCTTCTGGTCATAGGTGCCGGGGGAAACCACATAGTCGGGCAGCCGGTGCAGCACGGCCTCAATGGCTGCTGCCGTCGATTTCACGACCGGTGCCTCACGGTCGGCCATGGTCGGTTGCACTTCGAACAGGGTGCGGATGTCATAGCTGAAGCCAGGGCGGCGGGATTTGACCCGCTCCATCACCTCGGTCACCTCGGCCTTCACCTGCTCCAACTGTTCCTCGATCAGAAAGCGGCGGTCCAGCACGATGCGGCAGCGGTCGGCTACGCAGGGCGCGGGCAGCGCGGTGGAGCCGGGTTCGGGTTCTGCCTCACCGCCATGGATTGAGTTGATATTGAGGGTGGATTGCCGTGCGCCTTCGGGCACCACGGGCATTTCGGTGTGTTTGCTGGCCAGCAAGGGGTAAAGCCGGTCTTCGATTTCTTCCAGAACCGCGCCCATGTGGCGGATGGCGCTGTCGCCCAGAAAGGGCATTGATCCATGGGCGATGCGGCCTTGGGTTTCGACCTCTGCCCACCAGACGCCGCGATGGCCCAGGCAAATGCGGTCTTTGTGCAGCGGTTCGGGGATGATGACGTGCTGCACCTTTTCGGGGTTGAAATAGCCGCGCTCGGCCAGCCAGGCAACACCGCCATAACCGCCGGTTTCCTCATCCGCCGTGGCCGAGAGTTCGATTGTGCCGCGAAAATCGGGGCGGGCGACGGTGAAGGATTCCGCGGCGATAATACTGGCGGCGATGCCGCCCTTCATGTCGCAGGCGCCGCGGCCATAGATGCGGTCGCCCACCAACTCGCCGCCAAAAGGGTCACGCGTCCAGCCGTGGCCAACCGCGACCACATCGTGGTGGCCGTTGAAATGCACGCAAGGGCCGGGGCCGTGCGAGAGGCGCGCCACCATGTTCCAGCGCGGATAGCTATCGCTGTCGCCGGGGCTGCCGGTGGCGCGCAAAAGTTCAACCTGCCAGCCCTGCGCCAGCAGGCGTTCGGCCAGATAATCGCAGATGCGTCGATACTCCCGCCCCGGCGGGTTCAGGGTGGGAATGCGGATCAGATCCTGCGTCAGACCAATAAGGTCTTGGCGGCGCGCGGTGACTTGGGCAAGGATGGCAGCATCGCTCATGCGGTCAGACTGCCTTGGCGCGGGCGCCTTGGGCAATCCGATTTTCATCGGGCGGGGGATGTAAATTGTCGTTACATTCCTATATGGTCAGCGTCAGTTTCCCAAGGAGGGCCAGATGGCCGATTTCGACAGCCAGATTGAGGAAAGCCAAAAGCAGGTTGCCGCCGCGCAGGCCAAGATTTCGGCGGTGACGGCGCAGATCGAGGCGGGGCGCGCCAAGCTGGACGCGGGCGAGGCGTCGATTGACGTGGAGAACGCCACTTTGGCCGATGTGCAAAAGCACGCCGAGGTGATGAATGCCAATATCGCCGAACTGATCATGGGGCTGGATGATGTGACGGCGGGCTTCTCGAAGGATTTCTCCGAGATGCGGACCAAGACCGGCTGGGAAAGCTTTGTCGGGATCTTTTCGGACACCAAATCGGAATCGCTGCGGCAAGAGCGGCTGCGCACGGCCAGCATTGACGACAAGTTGCAGGATCTGATCGGCAAGTCGGATGTGATCGTCAAGCTGTTGCAGGGGCAGTTGGACCTGTTGAACACCCAGAAGACCCGGGTTGAGGCGAACCTTGGCCAGACGCTGACCGACCGCGAGGTCACGGTTTCGGCGCTGGAAGCGGTGCGGGCCGAGATTGCAGCGATGGACCCCAAGATCATCGAATTGGAAAACAAGATCAGCGTCGAACAGGACGCGGCGGCGAGGACCAAGCTGGAAACCGATCTGGCGGCGATGAACGGGCGCTATAATGCGCTGGTGCAGGACGAGCAGGTGCAACTGGCCAAAAGCCAGACGCTGGAGCGCTATATCGAGAAGGGCAAGACCTGGGTGGACAGCCTGACCAATCAGGCGGCGACGCAACTGGTGCTGATCAACAAGTTGCAGACCGACACCAAGCAGCGCGTGGTGCT
>CALRKX020000153.1:0-6027 GCA_943368305.1 Erythrobacter sanguineus | reverse complement strand
TTATGAGGCTTGGGCGCCGGAATAATGGCCGAAAACCGCGCAGAAATACTGGCCGGGGCGACGGTTCTGGCCGCAGCACTGGCCTTTGCCTTTTATGCCGCCGGGGGCAGCCGGTTGTCGGCTTCTGCCGGAACCTATCCGCTCAAGGCGTCGTTCCGCTCTGTCGAGGGGATCTCGGTCGGCTCTGACGTGCGGCTGGCGGGGGTGAAGGTCGGCACGATCAGCGCGCTGGCGTTAAACCCCAAGACCTATTTCGCCGATGCCACGGTTGCAGTCCAGACCGGCATCGACCTGCCAACCGATTCCGCGATCCTGATTTCCTCCGAAGGGCTGCTGGGCGGCAATTTTGTCGAGATTGTTCCCGGTGGTTCGCCCGACAATCTGGCCCCCGGCGATGAGATTGAAGACACCCAAGGGGCGGTCAGCCTGATCACGCTGCTGATGAAATTCGTCGGCGGCAACAAGGACGAAGCCGCAGCGCCCGATGCCGGAGCCGCGCCGTGAAACTGGTGGCTGTGGCGCTTGCTTTGTGGGCGGGTGCGGCCAGTGCCCAAGGGGCCGCCGATGCGCCCGGTGCGCGCTTGCGCCTGCTCGATAAGCTGACAGGGCAGGTCACGGATCTTACGCTTCAGAATGGGCAGGCGCAGACTGTGGGGCGCCTGACAGTGCAGGTTGATGCCTGCCGCTATCCGGCCGACAACCCCACCGCCGATGCCTCGGCGCATCTGACGATCCGCGACAGCTCTCAGCCGGAACCGATGTTCAAGGGCTGGATGGTGGCTTCTTCCCCCGCGCTGTCGGCACTGGACCATCCGCGCTATGATGTCTGGGTGATGCGCTGCGACGTACCGGACCGGGTGCTGCCCGAGGTGCCCGCCGCGCCAGAGGATCAGCCGGTCGAAGACGGCGCCGCAACCGACGGCGGCAACGGCTGATAGCCCGGCGGGTCAAATTGTGCCTGCCGCTCCAGTGCCAGCGCCAGCCTTGCATGATAGGTGGCCCGCGGGATTTCAACAGCGCCCAGACTGGCCAGATGCGGGGTCAGGAACTGTGTGTCGAACAGCGTAAAGCCGCCCGCCCGCAGCCGGTGCATCAGCCAGGCCAGCGCCAGCTTTGAGCCGTTGGTGGCCCGGCTGAACATGGATTCCCCCATGAACGCCCCGCCGATAGCCACGCCGTAAACCCCGCCGATCAATGCCCCATGGCGCCGCACCTCGACCGAGTGGCAAAATCCCATCTGGTGCAGGGCCAGATACAGGGCGGTGATCTGTGCATTGATCCAGGTTTCGGGCCGGTCGGCGCAGGCGGCCAGCACGGCCGCAAAATCGGTGTTCACCGTCACCTGATAATCGGCGCGCAGAATGGCGCGCCGCAGGCTGCCAGAGATGTGAAACCCATCGAGGGGAAAGATGCCGCGCGCCTTGGGGTCAACCCAGTGCAGGGTGCCCGACTCCCGGCTTTCCGCCATGGGAAACAGGCCCATCGTATAGGCTTTCAGCAGGATTTCAGGGGTGATCGTTTGTGGCAAGCACCAAAATCCTTCAAAGGATTTTGCAAATTTCACGGCATGAATTTGCGGCGGCGCGGGCAGGAACCCGCGCCGGGAGAGATCAGGCGAATTTTTCTGCCAACCACTTTTCCAGCCAGTGGATGTTGTAATCCCCCGACTGGATGTCTGGTTCCGCCAGCAGCAGGTCGAACAGCGGGATCGAGGTGTCAATACCATCGATTATCAGTTCCGACAGGGCGCGTTGCAAACGGGCCAGCGCCTCTGGCCGGTCGCGACCATGCACGATCAGCTTGCCGATCAGGCTGTCGTAATAGGGCGGGATCGAATAGCCGGAATAGAGCGCCGAATCCATCCGCACCCCATATCCGCCCGGTGCATGGAACATCCGCACCTTTCCGGGGCAGGGGGCAAAGTTCGGCAGCTTTTCGGCGTTGATCCGCACCTCGATGCAGTGGCCATTGATCTCGAGGTCATCCTGGGTGAACGACATCGGCATTCCTGCCGCCACGCGGATCTGTTCGCGCACAAGATCAACACCAAAGATGCCTTCGGTGACCGGGTGTTCCACCTGAAGGCGGGTGTTCATTTCGATGAAATAGAACTCACCGTCTTCATACAGGAACTCGATCGTGCCGGCGCCGATGTATTTCAGCTTTTTCATCGCGTCAGAGCAGACCTTGCCGATCCGGGCGCGCATTTCGGGGGTGATGCAGGGGCCGGGGGCCTCCTCGAACACCTTCTGGTGGCGGCGCTGCAAGGAACAGTCGCGTTCACCCAGATGCACCGCATTGCCCTTGCCGTCACCAAAGACCTGAATCTCGATGTGGCGCGGCTTTTGCAGGTATTTCTCGATATAGACTTCGTCATTGCCGAAGGCTGACTTCGCCTCGCTCCGCGCGGTGCGAAAGGCGATCTCCAGCTCTTCGGGCGACTTGGCCACCTTCATGCCGCGCCCGCCGCCGCCGGCAGTGGCCTTGATAATGACCGGGTATTTGATTTCCGCCGCGACGATCAGCGCGGTCTCGAAGTCGGGCACCCCGCCTTCAGACCCCGGAACCACCGGAATACCCAGCGCCTTGGCGGTTTCCTTGGCAGTGATCTTGTCGCCCATGATGCGGATATGTTCCGCTGTCGGGCCGATGAAGGTGATGTCGTGATCTTCCAGCGCTTGGGCAAAGCTGGCGTTTTCCGACAAAAAGCCATAGCCGGGATGCACTGCCTGCGCTCCGGTGATCTCGCAAGCCGAGATGATGGCTGCCTTTTTCAGATAGCTTTCCGAAGAGGGGGCCGGGCCGATGCAGACGGATTCGTCTGCCATGCGCACATGCATCGCATCGGCATCGGCGGTGGAATGCACCGCCACCGACTTGATCCCCATCTCGCGGCAGGCGCGGATCACGCGAAGGGCGATCTCGCCCCGGTTGGCGATCAGGATTTTTTCGAACATGCGCTTACTCGATGATAAACAGCGGGGCGCCGTATTCGACCGGCGTGCCATCAGACACCAGAATGCGCTTTACCGTCCCGGCGCGCGGGGCGGGGATGTGGTTCATCGTCTTCATCGCTTCGATGATCAGCACGGTCTGACCTTCGGCGACGGCGCTGCCCAGGGTGACGAAGGGTGCAGCCCCCGGTTCGGCTGCCAGATAGCAGGTTCCCACCATGGGCGAGGTGACCGCGCCCGGATGCTGGGCGGGGTCTTCCGGAGCGGCGGGCGCGGCGGCAGGTGCCGCAGCGGCTGCAATGGGGGCAGGGGCATAGCTGACCGGCGCTGCGGCAGCGACGGTCACCACGTTCGACTGCTTGACGACGCGCACTTCAAGGCTGTCGTCTTCGGCGTATTCACGCTTCACACTCAGCTCGGTCAGGTCGTTCTTGTTCAGCAGCTCTGCAAGTGCGGAGATGAAGGCCACATCCGCGTCCGAAGTGTTTTTGCTCATGCCGTCCTCTAATGGCGTCATTTGTCGGGGCTGTCGCTGTCCCGCGCCCCGTTGGATTGCCCACATATACGGCACCACCACCCAGGAAAAAAGCCCATAAGCGGTTTTCGCTGCCCCAGCGGCAGATTTCCAAAATTTACCGTTTGATAAAAAATTTGACCCATGCCACGCTGAGGGCAATCAGAAGCAAGCAAACGCTCGCCACGGAGGTATGATGACCAACAGCCCGCTGACCCCCGGCGTGGTTTCGGGGCGCCTGTCGCCCCAGGCCATTGCCGAAAATTTCCTTGATCACGAAGCTCCGCTTGACCGGCACGAGGCGCATGTGGCGGCAGATCGCTGCTATTTCTGCCATGACGCGCCCTGCATGACGGCTTGTCCGACCAGCATCGACATTCCGCTGTTCATCCGCCAGATCGCCACCGGCACGCCAGAGGCGGCGGCAAAGACCATTTTCGCACAGAACATCCTTGGCGGCATGTGCGCCCGCGTCTGCCCCACCGAAACCCTGTGCGAAGAAGCCTGCGTTCGCGAAACAGCCGAGGGCAAGCCGGTCGAGATTGGCCGTCTGCAACGCTTTGCCACCGATACCTTGATGGCCAAGGGCGTGCATCCCTTTGCCCGCGCCAAGGCGACGGGAAAAAGGGTTGCCGTGGTCGGCGCCGGGCCTGCGGGCCTGTCGGCCGCGCATCGTCTGGCGATGAAGGGCCATGATGTGGTGGTGTTTGATGCCCGGCCCAAGGCGGGCGGACTGAACGAGTTCGGCTTGGCGGCCTACAAGACGACCAATGGTTTCGCGCAAAAGGAAGTCGATTGGCTGCTGAAAATCGGCGGCATCCGGATTGAGCCGGGCAAGGCGCTTGGCCGCGATCTGTCGCTGGCCGGCCTGCAAAAGCAATATGATGCCGTGTTCCTGTCGATCGGTCTGGCCGGAGTCAACGCCCTGCGTGCGCCGGGCGAGGACAAGGCGAATGTGCGCCCCGCAGTCGAGTTCATTGCGGAATTGCGCCAGTCTGGCAACCTCTCCTCCCTGCCGGTCGGGCGTGATGTGGTGGTCATCGGCGGCGGTATGACCGCCGTCGATGCTGCTGTGCAGTCGAAACTGCTGGGGGCCGAGAATGTCACCATCGTCTATCGCCGCGGCCAGGAAAAGATGGCGGCCTCTGGCTATGAGCAGGACCATGCGACCAGCGCTGGGGTGAAGATCCTCACCCATGCGGCACCCGTGGCCGTGCATGGCAATGGCGCGGTGACCGAGGTGGAGTTTGCCTATACCGAAGACACCTCCCAAGGGCTGAAGCAGACCGGAGAGACCTTTCGCCTGAAGGCCGATACCGTGCTGAAGGCCATCGGTCAGACCCTGACCGGTGCGCCCGAAGGGCTTGCGGTCGAAGGTGGAAAGATTGCCGTTGATGCCACGGGCCGCACCAGTCTGCCGGGCGTCTGGGCAGGGGGGGATTGTGCGACGGGCGGCGAAGACCTGACCGTGACGGCGGTGGCCGAAGGCCGCGATGCGGCGGAAGACATTCATGCTAGTCTGATGGCCTGATGGAAACCCTTTCAGGGAGTCGCGACAATGAGCAATTCCGAAGCACAGGTCATTTCCCATTACGCCGATTATGGCGGGACTTCGCTGTTTGATCGTATCCTTGCGGCGCTTGCAGCGCAGGGGGTGGCGGCGGCGGATGTGACGGCCGAACATCTCAAGGCCGTGGACGAGTTTCATATCGGTGGTGCCGAGGCGACGCTGGCTTTGCTGGACCAGCTTGGGATCGGTCGGCAAACCCGTATTCTCGACATCGGATCGGGCATCGGGGGGCCGGCGCGACTGATTGCGTCTCGCTATGGCGCACAGGTCACCGGCGTCGACCTGACGCCCGATTTTGTCGAGACGGCACGGCGCCTTTCGGCTGCGGTCGGATCGCCCACCGAATTCACGGTCGGCAGTGCGCTTGATCTGCCCTTTGATCCCGCCACGTTCGATCTGGCGACCTTGCTGCATGTCGGTATGAACCTGCCCGACAAGCCCCGGCTTTTTGCCGAGGCGTCGCGTGTGCTGCGCCCCGGCGGAACCTTTGCCGTTTATGATGTGATGTTGTTCGGCACGCATCCCGACTTTCCTGTGCCGTGGTCGTCGGGGCCGGAATCTTCCTTTCTTGCGGCGCCTGATGCCTATCTGGAGGCTGCTGCGGCTGCCGGTTTCACCCTGCGCGTCCGGCGCGACCGGGGCGAGGTGGCGCGCGCCTTTTTTGCCGCCATGCAAGAGCGGATGGCAAAGGCAGGGGCGCCCGGCGTCGGATTGCCGCTGATCATGGGGCCTTCGGCACCCGTCAAGGTGGCCAACATGATCAAGGCCGTGGCTGCGGGCGACATCGCCCCGGTCGAGATGATTTTTGACCGGCGCTGAGCCGTCGCAAGGAGACCCATATGGCTGACCTGACATCCAACTTCATCGGCATCAAATCCCCCAACCCGTTCTGGCTGGCCTCTGCCCCGCCGACCGACAAGAAATACAACGTCGAGCGCGCCTATGAGGCGGGCTGGGGCGGGGTGGTGTGGAAGACCCTCGGCAGTGAG
>CALRKX020000152.1:0-6028 GCA_943368305.1 Erythrobacter sanguineus | reverse complement strand
GATGGGTCGATCACCGGCGCCCGATCGATGGAGGGGGTGGATATCCCCTGGATCGTGCGCGCCATGATCGGCGAAAGCAGCAAGGAATTTGGCCGGACCGAGGCCGCGAATTTCGGCGAGGAGGTTTTTCGCGCCGAAAACATCTGCCTGCCCCGTCTGGGGGGCGGCTATACGGTGGACCATCTGTCGCTGTCGGTTCGCACGGGTGAGATCGTGGGTCTGTATGGCCTGATGGGGGCGGGCCGGACCGAGTTTCTGGAATGCGTCATGGCCCAGCATCCACAGTCCACCGGGAAGTTTTTTGTTGAGGGCAAACCCCTGACCGAACGGGATGTGCCGGGCCGTATCGCCCGTGGCATCGCCCTGATCCCAGAAGATCGCAAGCGCGATGGTTTGGTGCAGATCATGTCGATCCGCGAAAACCTGACGCTTTCGGCGCTGAAATCCTATGCCACCGGGTTCCACCTGAACCTCAAGGCCGAGATGAAGGGCGCGCTGGAGTTCGTCAAACGCATGACGATCAAGGTGGCGCGGGTGGAAAACCCGGTGTCCAGCCTGTCGGGCGGCAACCAGCAAAAGGTGGTGATTGGCAAGGCGCTGATGACCAATCCGAAAATTCTGCTGATGGATGAACCCAGCCGCGGCATCGACATCGGCGCCAAGGCCGAGGTGTTTCGCACCATGCGGCGACTGGCCGCCGATGGTCTGGGCATTCTGTTCGTCACATCCGATCTGGACGAGGTTCTGGCCCTGTCCGACCGCATCATCGTCATGGCCAACGGGCGTATCACTGGCGAGTTTCCCGCCGGAACTGATGCCGCGCGGGTAATTTCCGCCACCGCCCCCAATGCCGCACAAAAGCCCAAGGATATTGCCGCATGACCGCCGTTCCCGCCCCCGCCACATCCGGCAGCACCGCGCTTTTGCTGCTGCTGCTGCGCGCCCGCACCTTTGTGGCGTTGATCCTTGTTCTGGCGTTCTTTGCTGTGGCTGCGCCGAATTTCCTGTCGGCGGCCAATGCGGTGATCGTGTCTAAACACGTTGCGCTGAATGCGTTTCTGGCGATTGGCATGACCTTCGTCATCATCACCGGCGGGATCGACCTGTCGGTCGGCTCCATCGTCGGGCTATGCGCCATGGTTGCGGGCTGGCTGGTGCTGAACGGCATTGATCTGGGCTTTGGCTGGTCTGTGCAGTTCAACACGCTGGAAATCGCGCTTCTGGTGATGCTGGTTGGGGTGGGCGTCGGGCTGATCAACGGCTTGCTGATCACGCGGTTGAACGTGGCGCCCTTCATTGCCACGCTGGGTACGCTTTACGTCGCAAGGGGTGCAGCGCTGCTGTCGTCGGATGGTCGCACCTTCCCGAACCTTGGCGGCAATGCCGCGTATGGATCGGCCAGTTTCCCGTGGATCGGCAGCGGCACGATTCTGGGCCTGCCGGTGATGATCTGGATGCTGGTGGTGGTTGGCCTTCTGGCGTCTTACATTTCCCGCCGCACCCCGCTTGGCCGCTATATCTATGCGGTTGGTGGCAATGAACGGGGTGCCGCGCTGTCGGGCGTCAAGGTCACCCGCGTCAAGATGTTCGTCTATATGTTCTCGGGTCTGTGCGCCGCCTTGGTAGGGCTGATCATCGCCAGCCAGTTGCAGGCCAGCCATCCCGCCACGGGTGAGACATTCGAACTGAACGCCATTGCGGCGGCGGTTCTGGGCGGCACCTCGATGTCGGGCGGGCGGGGCCGGATTGGCGGCACGATCGTCGGGGCCTTTGTCATCGGCATTCTGTCGGACGGGCTGATCATGATGGGCGTTTCGTCCTTCTGGCAAACCGTGATCAAGGGATTGGTCATCATCGCCGCAGTGGTCATCGATCAGGCGCAAAGCAAGCTGCAGGCCCGCGTGGCCCTGCAACAAGAGGCGGCGGCAGGTCGGTAACCCGGCACCGCTTTGCAGCCGCCCCGGAATGTCATAGAACGGAACCAATCCTTCACCCCAAGCCCAAGGCGGACCCGACCCGTGCAGCAAAGGCCCAGCATCGCGCGTGACGAGACCATGGTGGGCCTGCTGTCCGAACCTCGCCGCCGTCGCATTCTTGAATGGATACAGGAAGAGGGCGCGGCCCGTGTCCGCGAACTGGCCGTCGTGTTCCAGGTTTCCGAGGCGACCATCCGCCAGGATCTGGAGCGGTTGGAGGGCGACGGTTTCATCACCCGCGAACATGGTGGTGCGTTCCTGAACCAGATGCCGGCACAGGCGCAAAGCCTGATGCTGCATCATCAGGACAACATGGACAAAAAGCGCAAGATTGGCGCGCTGGCGGCCAGTCTGGTCAAGGATGGAGAGACGCTGATCCTTGATGCGGGCACCACCACGACCGAAGTGGCGACACGCCTTGTCCATCGCAAGAACCTGACCGTGATCACCAATGCGCTTAACATCGCCATCATCCTTGGTGCGATCCCCGGATTTGCGGTGCATATGCCGGGCGGGCAGTTCAAGGCGCCCACCCTGTCGCTGTCGGGTGACAAATCGGTGGATTATTTCCGCAACATCTTTGCCGGAAAGCTGTTTCTGGCGACCGCAGGCGTCGCGGTGGATGCGGGGCTTACCTATCCCAGCTTTGCCGACCTGCAATTGAAAGAAGCGATGATCCGGGCGGCCTCGCGTGTCTATCTGGTCGCCGACAGCACCAAGATCAACAAAAGTGCCTTTACCCGGCTGGGTTCGCTGGAGGTGATCCATTCCTTCATCACCGATGACGGAATATCGGATGCCGATGCGAAAGAGTTCGAAGCGCGGGGACTCGAGTTGCTGATCGCGCATTGATCGGGGCGGGTGAACGAAATGGGCCGAAGCATGCGCCTCGGCCCGCTACTCGCTAAAGTCACAAAATCACTCGCACCCCGAACCCGACAGGTTCGGCACGAGGCCGTCACCACCTGCCCACGACGACACGGGAAAAACCTGACCCCGGTCGTGCCTTTGCGGACAAATGGAATGCCTTGCTCCACTCACACATAAGGTTAGTCGTGTGGGGGTGGCGGATGGTTCAAAGAAAATCAGCAACCATCCGCACGAACCAGACCGTAGCCGAATTTGGTGTCGCGGCCCGGCGATCCAAGATCCTCGGCCTGACTGCGCAGCCGCTGGATCACGGCTGCGCGCCCGCTTGCGCCCCGTGCGCTTTGCTGTGCGGCCAGCGCTGTCACGATGCCCGCTGCAAAGGATGTGCCGGACTGATAGCCAAAGCCCCCCGACGCGGGCAGATACAACTCTACCCCCGGCGCGGAAAAATCTGTCCGGCTTCCCTGGTTGGCGCGGGAATAAAGACGCTTTTTCGCATCAACCGCCGTCACAGCGATGACATGGGCATCTGCGGCAGGAAAGCCAACGGTGCCTTGACCGTTGTTTCCAACCGGCGCGACCATCACGGCACCCTGCGCATCGGCAAGGCCAAGCACGGTCGCCAGAATGTCGTTCTGCGGACCGGTGAATGGCAGTCCGATCACCGAAACCCGCTTGCCCAAAAGCCAGTCCAGCCCTTCGGTAATGGTGTCAACCTGCGCCAGATCGCGGCTGCCAGAGGGGCCAAAGGCCGTCACGGCATAAAGCTGGGCGCCAATTGCAAAACCCGCGCTGCCCTGACCACCCGGCGGTGCGACAATCAGACTGGCCACGGCAGTTGCATGGCTTGTGCTACCGGCAGGCTCTCCGGCGGGCAGAACCGAATGGGTCACGATGTTTGCGCCCCGCAATCCGGAAGCCCCCGTATCCACGGGACCATCGATCAGGCCGACCTTCTGCGCGTTAGGCAACCGGCATCCGCCATGGTTGCCCGACCCGATCAGCTCGCCCGCATAAAGCCGCGGTTCTGATGACTGCACATAAAGGGTGTTCCAGCCGGATTTGACGGCAATATCCGCCCCCCGCAGTTTGCCTTGCAGACCGGCCAGCGAAAACTGCCCACCGCTGTCCAGCGCCAGCGTGCCGATGCCAAGGTTGCCGTGTGATTTCCTCCGCAGCACTACCCCGCCCATGTCCGCAACCAGCGCAGAGGCCGCGTCAAGTTGCGCCTTGCTGCCCGCAAGCAGGATTTCGGGGTTACCGCTGGGGGCAAGAACGGCCTGTCCGGCCCGCAAGACCGATGCACCGCCCCCCGCAGTCCGACCGGCCCCCTCTCCACCCTCGCGGGCGAAGCCTCGGGGTGGCGTTTCAGGGTCTGGCGAGGTGTCCGGGTCATCGCCCTCACCAACCGGATCGGGAGAGGTGCTCAATTGTGCCAGAACAAGGTCTGATCTTTTGGCAAGGTCGGTTGTATCGGGAAGTCCGCCGCCAACACCCGCCATAAATGCCACAACCAGAGCAAACGAGGTCATTCCGGCAGGCTCACGTTTTCGACAAGGCTCTGCATGGCGCGCAGCTTGTCGGCAATGGCACTGGCATCCGCGCCCTCGGTCACATCCAGCCGGTAAAGGCCAATCGCGGAGGGGCCATCGACTATTTCCAGGTCATTGGCCTGCAGCAGCTCTGTCACCTCGGCAAGCGTTGCGCCGGGGACGAAGGCAACGGTCAGATCGCCCGGCCCCGGATCACCAGAGGCTTGCTGATACCCGGTTTGAGCTGCGGGCAGCACCAGCAGGACGGCAAGGACGATTGCGGCGGCGGCAAGCGCACCACCTGCAAGCTGCCACCGACGGCTACGCTGAGCCTGCGCCTCTCGGTCAATGTCGCGCATCAACCGTGCCAGCCCGAATTCGGCGGGAGAGGAGGGCTGCGGCAGGGCTTTCATGGCGCCGCGCAACTGGCCAAGCAGAGTCGCCTCGGCGGTCAGCGCCGGACTGTGGCGCAAGCTCTCTTCCACGCGCGCCCGCTCTGGCCCTGCAAGGGTGCCATTCACCAGAAAAGGCAGCAACTGCTCGACAGGTTCTGACATTCCGGCTGTGTTATTGGTCATCGCGCTTCATCCCAAGTCTGGTCGAGAGGCACCGCAGCAAAAGCTGCTTGGCATGAAACACACGCGACTTCACCGTCCCCTCGGGAACGCCCGTGATTTCCGCCACCTCTGGATAACTCATGTCTTCCATGAACGTCAGCTCTATTGCAGCCCGGTGGCTGGGGCTGAGGGTCTCCAGGCATTGCCGGACGGCATCCCTGTTTTCCATCGCCAGCACGCAGGCCTCGGGGTTCGGGCTCTCATCGGCGCTTTCGGGCACGTCTTCGCCAAAAACCAGCCGGTTCTCTCGTCTGTAAACATCGACCACCTTCCTGTAGGCCATGGCAAAAAGCCATGTGCGAACTTTGGACCTTCCCTCGAAAGCCCCGGCATCACGCCAGACCTGCAAAAAGACGTCATGGGTTATGTCGGATGAACGCTGCGGATCGTTCAATCGAGACGAGACAAATCGGAAAAGCGGGCTTTCCATCTCGCGGTAAAGTTGCGCGAAGGCGTCGCGGTCACCCGCTGCGATGCGTTTCATCAAGGCGGCAAGGACAACATCACTCATAAAAGCCAATTACGCTTCGCCCGCCAGTCTGACCAGCCCAAGCAGATGCAAAAGGGGGCGGGCGGCAATGAATTGAACGCAACGTATCCGTATGTGGTTGTGATGCCCGTTTCCGTCTAGGCGAAAGCAAGGCGTCCAGTTAGCCTTGGATGAGATAGAGGAGGGGCACTATGGATCTTTGGGCGCGCTTGGGGGCTGTTGTCGGCGGGGCCATGGTGCTGTTGCGGCGCATGGGTGCGCCCAGCATGGCGGCTGTGGGCGCAGCCCCAACGATACCCGAGGCTCGCAAACAAGGGATCATGACGCTGAAGATGCCTACGGCCCAGGGTTGGGGGCCGGGCCAGTTACCACAGGCTGCGCCGGGGCTGAAGGTGAACGCCTTCGCCACGGGGCTGGAACCTCCGCGCTGGATCGAAGTTCTGCCCAACGGTGATGTTCTGGTGGCCGAGGCGCTGTTGCAGACCGACCCGCCGAAGACGGTGATGGACCGCGTCATGCAAGCCACCATGCGCCGTGCCCGTG
>CALRKX020000151.1:0-6066 GCA_943368305.1 Erythrobacter sanguineus | reverse complement strand
GTCTGGCACGTTCTGGCGGGCGCAGTCCAGCGCCTGGGCCTCTGCCTCGACCAGATCCAGTTCGGCCACACCGGGGCGCAGCAGGATCTGGCGCGCCAGATAGCCCCAGCCCGCGCCCAGATCGGCCACCCGCGCGGGCAATTTGGGCGGCAGAGCGGCGGCCAGCAGGACCGAGCCGCGATCTGGCCCATCGGCGGAAAAGCAGAAGGGCAGGGTGACAAATCCACCCTCAACCGCGCGGGGGGAGGCAGCCCATTGGGTCGGGGCGGGGGCTGCGGTCAGGCAGATCGCCTTGCCATGCGCTTTGGACAGGCTCTCACTCATCACGAACCCCGCCTCGCGGCAGGCCTTGATGGCGGTATCGATGCCGTCGGTCTTTTGCCCATCCAAGAGGACAGGCGCGCCCGCAGGCGCCGCCTCCATCGCCTGATGGATCAGTGCCAGCGCAGCGGCCTTGGCGCGGGGCAGGCAGATCACCGCGCTGCCATAGGGGCCGCCGGAGGTGCGAAAGCCTTTGGTGGCGAAATGGTCATGGTCGGGGCGAAAGCCGGTTTCTACCACCACCCGGTCCCGCGGCAGGGCAGACAGGTCATCGCCCGCGCGCGGACGCAGGACAAGAATATCGCCCGCAGGCGGCGCGAAGGCACCCCGATCAAGGGCCATGTCAAGACGGGCGAGGCGCATGGGCAGGCCGGAGGCCTATTCCTTTTCCATGGTGCATTGCAGCGGGTGCTGGTGGCGGCGGGCGAAATCCATCACCTGCGCTACCTTGGTCTCGGCAATCTCATAGGAGAACACGCCCACGACCGCGAGGCCCTTTTTATGTACCGTCAGCATGATTTCAAACGATTGCGCGTGGCTTAGGCCAAAGAACCGTTCCAGCACATGAACCACGAACTCCATCGGCGTGTAATCGTCGTTCAGCAGCATGACCTTGTAGAGAGGCGGGCGCTGGGTCTTTGGCTTGGTCTTGGTCAGCACCGAGGCATCACTGCCGGGGTTGCCGGGCGTTTTGTCGGACATGACGGGGGCGCGAAAGGGCAAGGCAGCCTCGGACTGAAGGATTCGGCGGTATGGGGTTCTGGCGCCAATATAGCGATTTTCCGGCTTGCGAAAAGGGTCTGGCCCGGCAAACCCTGCAACCAAGGGGGAAACAATGCTGACAACTATCGGATTCGATGCCGACGACACGCTGTGGCAGAACGAAACCTTCTTTCGCCTGACGCAAGAGCGGTTCACCGACCTTTTGGCCGACCATGCCGCGCCCGACCATCTGCATGACCGCCTGCTGGCGGCGGAACGGCGCAATCTGGACCGCTACGGCTTTGGCGTGAAGGGGTTCACGTTGTCGATGATCGAAACCGCCATCGAGGTGACCGAGGGCCGGGTGCCGGCGGCGGTCATCGGCGAGATATTGGCGGCGGGGCGCGAGATGCTGGCCCATCCCGTCCATCTTTTGCCCCATGCCCGTGAGGCGGTGACCGAGCTGGCGGCAAGGTATCGCGTGATCCTGATCACCAAGGGCGACCTGATCGATCAGGAGCGCAAGGTGGCGCAATCGGGTCTGGGCGATCTGTTTCAGGCGGTAGAGATCGTGTCCGACAAGAAGCCCGATGTCTATCGGACGATCTTTGCCCGCCATGGCACCGGAGCCGATCAGGGAATGATGGTGGGCAACTCGTTGAAATCGGATGTTCTGCCCATGATTTCGGCAGGTGGCTGGGGGGTGCATGTGCCCCACGGCCTGACATGGGCGCTGGAATCCGCCGATCCGCCCCAGGGGGAGCGCCGGTTTTATGCGCTGGAAAACCTGTCCGGTCTGGCCGATTTGGTGGGTTTGGTGGCGTCTTCCCACTACATCTAGTCTTCCGGCGTGCCGTCAATGCATTAGGATTAATCGCAAACCCTTTGAAACAAAGGGGTTTTCGGACAATTTCTGCTGTGCTACCCTGAACCAAATAATGCGGCTTCGCACGAACGAAGACGCGAGACGAGGCAGAGCAGATGATCACCAAGGTGACCTCCTGGCTGGGGCAGTTCATTCGGCAATTCATGGTCCTTGTGGCCATGTCTTTCATTGCCGCCTGTGCTGGTCCGCAGGAAACCGGAGCGGCCCCCTATGCGGCCTATGTCATGGATGCCCGCACGGGCGAAACGCTGTATTCGGAAAACGCCGATACGCGGCTGCATCCGGCCTCGCTGACCAAGATGATGACGCTGTACATCACCTTTCAGGAGATCGAGGCGGGCCGCCTGTCGCTGGACAGCATGGTCACGGTGTCAAAGAACGCCGCAGCGCAGCCGCCCTCGCGGCTGGGGCTGAAGGCGGGGCAGAAGATTCAGGTCCGCTATCTGATCCGGGCGGCTGCGGTCAAATCGGCCAATGACGCGGCAGCGGCGCTGGGCGATGCCATAGGCGGCGACAAGGACAAGTTTGCAGCCCGCATGACGCGCACCGCCAAAAAGCTGGGCATGGCCAATTCCACCTTCAAGAACGCCAACGGGCTGACGGCGCAGGGCCATTTGTCCACCGCGCATGACATGGCCATTCTGGGCCGCCACCTGTTTTACGACTTTCCCCAGTATTACAACATCTTCTCGCGCCGTTCGACCGATGCGGGAATGGCGACGGTGCAAAACACCAATCGCCGCTTTCTGGACAAGTATCCCGGCGCGGATGGCATCAAGACCGGCTTTACCGTGCCTGCGGGGTTCAACCTGACGGCCTCGGCGGAGCGCAATGGTGTGCGGATCATTGCAACCGTGTTCGGCGGCACCTCGACCGACATGCGCAATGCCAAGATGGCCGATCTGCTGGACCTGGGATTTGCCAAGGCCAAGCGCAACGTCACGGTGCAGCCCCCGGTTCCGGCCCGCCCGGCGGATGAAGAGCTGGTGGCATCCAATGCGCCGCTGGCGGCGGATGACGTGGACGAAGATCTGCCCGAGGTCGAGGGTGGGGCCGGCAAGACCCTGCGCGTGGTAATGGCCCCGGCCGCCTCTCAGCGGCCCCGGTCGCGGCCCGATCATGCGACGGTGGTGGCGGCTGGCGAGCAGGTGGATGCCATTGCCGATTCTATCGCCAGCGCCGTGGCAGAGGCTGCGGCCCCGCCGCCCGAACCCGGCACGTTGGACGCGCAGGCGCTGGAAGTTGCCGCCGCCCAGCCCGTGGAAACCGTAGAGCCGGCCCAGCCGCTGGAGCAGGTGCTGGCCGATGTGGCCGGGGTTGAAACCGTCGCCGCCGCCGAGGCGCCCGCGCCGCTGCGGGTGACGGCCAAGACCGAAGTGGCGCCGGTCGCGCTGATGGAAACCTCGGTTCGTCCGGTCAAGCGGCGCGCGCCGATCTATGACGATCCGGTGCCAGAACAGCTTGCCGCCGCCGAGGCGGACAGCCAGCAAGAGGTGGTGACGCAGGTTTCTACCTCTGGTGGGCGGCACTGGGGCATCAACATCGGGCGCTATAACAGCTGGGCGCAGGCCGACCGGGTGTTGATGAAAACCCAATTGTCCGAGGGCGAGACGCTGGGCCAAAGCTTGCGCAAGATCGTGCAGAAGAGCGGCGGATATGATGCCAATTTCCTGGGCCTTGGCCAGCAGGAGGCCGAGCGCGCCTGCCTTCGTTTGCAGGCCAAGGGAATGGAGTGCTTTACGCTGGGGCCGGGCTGATACCCGCCCGTGTGCACCGATTGCAGGTTGGGGCCAGTTGCTGTGTGATCGCGTATTGGTGACCGTGGCGCCGGGTTGATCCGGCGCGGCGGGGGTTTCGCACCCCCGCACCCCCGTGGGATATTTATGAACAGATGATGGGGGTCAGGACTGGGCTTCTTTGGCCCGGTTCAGAAAACCTGCCAGCGCGCGGCTGGTGGTGGCGGTGGTGCCGGGGCGCGGCAGCGCGGTGAAGGGCATCGGGCGGCAAGCCTCCATCGCGGCAATCCCGACGCGGGTGGTCAGCGCGCCGTTGACGACCCCTTCGCCAAAGCGGCGCGACAGGCGTCCCAGCACGCCGCCCGAGGCATAGCCGCCGATCAGATCATCCGCCAGCGAGATCGCACCCGCGCCAAGAAGCGCGGCAAAGACCCGGCGCATCAGGCGCAGGTTGCCAAGGGTGGAGGATCGGCCGCCGTAAATCTCGGACAGGCGGCGGATCATTTTCAGGTTTGAAAAGAGCGCGGTGGCGACATCGGCCAGCGCCATTGGCACCAGTGCCGTGACGGTGGCGACCTGCCGGGCGGCGGCCTCCACTTCGGCCAGAGCGGCGCGGTCGAGGGGGGCCATGAGTTCGGTTTCTGTCAGGTTCAGAAGGGCGTCGGCATCCATCATGTCGCCCTCACGCTCGACCAGGCGGGCGAGGCCCCAGGACTGGTCGGGGCGGGTGGCGTAAAGCGCCTTGAGGTCGGCGGTGACGTTGCGGGCGGATTTGAGGTCAGCCTTTACATGCGCCTCGGCGGCGCGCTGGCGCAGGCGGTCAAGGCGGGCCATGCGGAAGATGGCGGCCAGTTCGCGCAGGGCCAGCAGCAGCAGGGCGATGACCGCAAGGCCGACGAGGACAAATGCGATCCAGCCAATGGTGGAATTGGCGGTCAGAAGGCCGGTGACGAAGTTATAGGCCGCGACCGACAGGACCAGCGAGAAAAGCGCCGAAAACACCCACATCGCAAAGCGCGTCAAAGGGGATGCGCGGCGGGTGGCCAGCCGTGCCGCCTGCATCATGGCGCGGCCTTCGGGGTCGGGCGGGGCCTCGGCCAGACCGGGGTCGGCGGGGTTTGCATCGTCCAGTTCCACCAGCGCGGGGCGGGCGAGGCGGGGAAGTGTGGGGTCGGGAAGGTCGGACGTGTCGGCCATCAGGCGGCTCCGGTTCAGATCAGGCGCCAGATCAGGCGGATGTCGGATGTGGTTTGGCCCGGGGCCGTAGCAAAGCCTTGCGCGGCCCAGAAGGCACGGGTTGCGGGATCAGCCGCGACGGAGCGGTGGGTCAGGCGGGCAGAGGCCTCTTTCGCCTCGGCCACGAGCGCACGACCAAGACCGCGGCGGCGGGCGTCGGGGGCGATGTAGAGCGACAGGATGTCATCGCCTGTGCGGTCGATGAAGCCTGCGGGGCGGCCATTCGTCCTGGCGATGCGGACGCCGCCAAGGGCGATGCGGCGGCGCAGATAGGCGAGTGGTTCATCGCCATGGCTGACGTGCCCTCCCTTCCCAGCAGGGGAAGGGGGCCGTAGGGCGCAGCCGTTGGCATCTGGGTCACGGCTGAGGAGAAGCGCCAGTGCAGCGGCATCACCGGGCAGGGCGGGGGTGATTTCGGGCATGCTCACAGCCAGTCGCCGAACAGAAATTCGGCCGCGCGGTCCAGACGGATATGCGGCGGGCCTTCGCCGGGGCGCAGGGAGGCGCGGGCGGGGGCGAAAGACATCAGGCCATAATCGGCATCCAGCCAGCTTTCGGCCCCCTGTCGGGCGGGCGACAGCAGGCGGTTGGGGTCGCCGGGCAGTTCGCCGGGATACATCAGGGCCTGCTTGCCGCTTTCCAGCAGGCGACCACGCACGGCGGGCAGGCCCGCGTCGCCCAGGCGATCCTCGACCGTAGAGCGCAGGCCGGCCAGCGACAGGGCCATGGTTTCGGCCCCGGCGAAATCGGCGCGCGACTTGGCCTCGCGCAGCAGCGCTTCGGTGATCGCGGTCAGGGCGGGGTGCTGTTCATGGTGCAGATGGTCGGCCTTGGTGGCGGCGAACAGGATTTTCTCAACCCGGTGCCCGCCCAGAAGGCCCGAGAGCCAGGAGTTCTGGCCGGGGCGAAAGGCGCCCAGAACCTCGGCCAGGGTGCGGCGCAGGTCTTCGACCGCCCAGGGGCCGTGGTGGATGGCGCCCAGCACATCGGCGAGCACGATCTGCCGGTCAATCCTTGCGAAGTGTTCGCGGAAGAAGGGGCGCACCACCTTGTCGCGGTAGGCGTCATAGCGGCGAGCCATTTCGCGCCACAGGCTGCCGCGCGGTGTCATCGCGGGTTTGGGCAGGGGGGCGAAGGTAAGGACGGGGCTGCCCTCCAACTCTCCGGGCAGCAGGAAGCGGCCAG
>CALRKX020000150.1:0-6073 GCA_943368305.1 Erythrobacter sanguineus | reverse complement strand
CACCGGCCTTTTGGCCCGCGGCTTGCAACCCGGCGACCGGGTTCTGATGCGGCTGGGCAATACGCCGGCCTTTCCGGTGCTGTATCTGGGGGCCATTGCGGCGGGTCTGGTGCCGGTGCCGACCTCTGCCGCGTTGACGGCGGCAGAGATCACGAAGCTGGCCGTCCGCATCGGTCCCGCGCTGATCGTGGCCGAAGATGGCGTGACCCTGCCCGACCATCCGGCCCCGGTGATCGGCGCAGCCGAAGTGCTGGCGATGGAGCGGCTGGCCCCCTGCGCCTATGTGATGGGAGACCCGGACCGGCTGGCCTATGTGGTCTTCACCTCTGGCACCTCGGGCACTCCGCTGCCCGTGGCCCATGCACATCGTGCAATCTGGGCGCGGGGCATGATGTATCAGGGGTGGGAAGGGCTGTTACCCACCGATCGCCTGCTGCATGCCGGAGCTTTCAACTGGACCTTCACGCTGGGAACCGGCCTTTTGGACCCATGGGTGAACGGCGCAACCGCCTTGATCCCGGGGCCAGGCGTCACCCCCGCCGACCTGCCGCTGCTGATGAAACGGTTCGATGCCACGATCCTTGCCGCAGCCCCCGGCGTGGTGCGTCAAATGCTGAAGCAGCCGCTGCCCGCCCTGCCCCGCCTGCGCCATGGCCTTGTTGCGGGCGAAAGCCTGTCGCCCGCCCTGCGCAGGGCGTGGCAGACCGCCACCGGCACCGACCTGCACGAGGCGCTGGGCATGTCGGAATGTTCCACCTACCTGTCGGGCAGCCCCGCCCGTCCTGCGCCGCCGGGCACGACGGGTTTTGCCCAACCGGGTCGCAGTATCGCGCTGCTGGATGATAAGGGCTCTGCCATGGACGAGGGCATTCTTGCCATTCACCGCAGCGATCCCGGCCTGATGATCGGCTATCTCGATCAGCCCGGCGAAACCGCTGCACGCTATCGCGGCGAGTGGTTCCTGACCGGCGACCATGCCCGCCGTGGCCCAGAGGGGGCCTTTACCTATCTGGGCCGCGCCGATGACTTGATGAACGCGGGCGGCTTTCGGGTTTCCCCCGCCGAGGTCGAGGCGGCGCTGGCCGGTCTGCCAGGTCTGACCGAGCTGGCTGTTACCGATATTCTGCTCAAAGAGGGTGTGCATGTCATCGCCTGCGCTTATGTAGCGGACCAGACCCATGACGCCGAACTGAGGGCGCTGGCCACCGAAACCCTTGCCCGGTGGAAGCAGCCCCGCCTTTACCGCCGCCTGCCCGCGCTGCCGCGCGGGGCGAATGCAAAACTCAACCGCCGCGCCCTGCGCGCCTTGTTGGAGGCCGACCATGATCCGGCTTGATATCTTTTCCGACCCCGTCTGCCCCTGGTGCTATCTGGGCAAGGCCAACCTTGACCGCGCGCTGGAGGCAGCGCCCGATCATCCGTTCCAGATCGAATGGCATCCGTTCCAGTTGAACCCCGACATGCCGCCCGAAGGGGTGGACAAGCGCGACTATCTGGCCGCCCGCTTTGGCGGCGATGCCAAGGTGGACGAGATTCACGACCGCCTGCGCCAGATTGCAAAGGCGAACGGCGTAGACCTTGACCCCGATGTGCCCAAGCGCATTCCCAACACGCTGAACGCCCACCGGCTGATTCATTGGGCCGGGATCGAGGGCAAGCAGACCCCGGTGGTCGCTGCCCTGTTCCGCGCCTATTGGAAAGAGGGGCGCGACATCGGCAACCCTGCGGTTCTGGCCGATATTGCCGCGGCCGCGGGCATGGACCGTGCCGCCACCCTGCGCCTGTTGCAAAGCGATGCCGATGCCGACGACCTGCGCGCCCGTGACGAAGATGCCCGCCACAAGGGCGTAACCGCCGTGCCCACCTTCCTGATTGCGCAGCAATATGTCGTCTCTGGCGCGCAACCGCCCGATATGTGGGCCAAGGTAATTGGCGAACTGACCGAAAAGAGCTGATATATGCAAGCCCGCCTGTCCAACGGTGAATTCATCGCCCTGATCGCGGTTCTGTTCGCCACCATCGCGATTTCAATCGATGCGATGCTGCCCGCGCTGCCCCAGATTGCGGCCAGCCTGTCGCCCGATGCACCCAATCGGGCGCAACTGGTCATCACCTCTTTCGTATTCGGCATGGGTGTTGGCACCTTGTTCGCAGGCCCGTTGTCGGATGCCTATGGCCGCAAGCCCGTGATCGTCGGCGGTGCGGTGCTGTATGCCATTGGTGCGATGGCCTGCTGGTTTGCCAATTCGTTGGAGGTTCTGCTGATCGCCCGCGTCGTT
Organism: Erythrobacter sanguineus; assembly: GCA_943368305.1. GTDB lineage: Bacteria > Pseudomonadota > Alphaproteobacteria > Rhodobacterales > Rhodobacteraceae > Fuscibacter. The sequence goes on along the minus strand of CALRKX020000150.1, from coordinate 3,794 downwards.
CAGGGGTTGGGGTCGGCCGGGCCGCGCGCCGTTTCCATTGCCATGGTGCGCGACCTGTTCGCCGGGCGCGAGATGGCGCGCATCATGTCCTTTGCCATGATGATCTTCACTCTGGTTCCGGCGGTGGCGCCGATGATGGGTCAGGGCATCATCGCTCTTGCCGGGTGGCACACGATCTTTTTGGCCTATGTGATCTTTGCGGCCTTCAGCTCTGGCTGGCTGGCCCTGCGCCAGCCTGAAACCCTGCCGCCCGCAAGCCGCCGCCCGCTGGCACCGGGCACCCTGGCGCGCGGTGTGGCAGAGGTTTTCGGCCACCGTATCGTTGTGATCTCGGTTCTGTGCCAGACGCTGACACTGGCGATGCTGTTTTCCACCCTGTCCTCGATGCAGGGCATCTTTGATCAGCGTTTCGGTCAGGGCGACAATTTCCCCTATTGGTTCGCGGCCATTGCTCTCGCCTCGATGACCGGCAGCTTTGTCAACTCGCGGGTCGTCATGCGGGTCGGCATGCGAGCGGTGGTGGTGGCGACCTATGGCTATGTGGTGGTACTTACGGCTGTGGTCCTGGGGTTGATCGTGATGGGCGGGATGCCGGAGGCGCTGGCCTTTCCGGCGCATCTGCTGTGGTCGGTCGGGCTGTTCGCGATGATGGGGCTGACGATGGGCAATCTGAACGCCTTGGCGATGGAGCCTGTGGGCCATATCGCGGGCCTTGCCTCTTCGGTCATTTCTGCCCTGGCAACGGTGGCTGCGGTGCTGCTGGCAATCCCGGTCGGGCAGATGCTGAATGGGACACAAGTACCACTGATGACGGCGGTACTGATCTTTGCCGCGCTGGCGCTGGGCCTGATGCAGCTTGCCCGGCGCTAGCGCGTCTTGGCCTTTTCGGCCAGGTCGCGGGCGATGGCAAAGGCGCCCTTGATCCGCTCGGCCTCGGTCTTCATCTCGCCGGTCAGGACGATCTTGTTGCCCTGCACCTTGGCCCCCGCGCCCTGATCGCGCAGGAATTCGACCAGCCCGGCGGGGTTGGCGAACTTGTCATTGTGAAACTGCACCGTCGCCCCGCGCGGTCCGGCATCAAGACGGCTGATCCCGGCGCGTTTGCACATCGCCTTGATCCGAACGATCAACATGAGGGTGTTGACCTCTTTCGGAATCGGACCAAAACGGTCGATCAGCTCTGCCGCAAACCCCTCCAGTTCCACCTTGCTGGCAAGGCTGGACAGACGGCGGTAAAGACCAAGGCGGATATCAAGATCGGGGATATAGGTTTCCGGGATCATCACCGGCACACCCAGGTTGATCTGCGGTGACCACTGATCGTCAATCGCGCTCAGGCCGCCAATCTCCCCCGATTTGATCTTGGCAATCGTCTCTTCCAGCATCTGTTGATACAGCTCATAGCCAACCTCGTTGATATGGCCAGACTGCTCTTCGCCCAGCAGGTTGCCTGCCCCACGAAGGTCCAGATCATGGCTGGCAAGGTTGAAGCCCGCCCCCAGGCTGTCAAGGCTGCCCAGCAACCGCAGCCGCTTTTGCGCCTGGGGTGTCAAGGGCAGGCGCGGCTTGGTCGTCAGGAAGCAATAGGCGCGGGTTTTCGACCGGCCGACACGGCCCCGAATCTGGTACAACTGTCCAAGTCCAAACATATCGGCCCGCCAGACAACCATTGTATTGGCGGTCGGAATATCCAGACCGGATTCCACAATGGTCGTGGCCAAGAGCACATCGGCCTTGCCGTCGTAGAAATCGTTCATCCGTTGGTCAAGGTCGCCCGCCGCCAGTTGGCCATGGGCGATGATATAGCTGACCTCTGGCACATGCAGTTTCAGGAACTCTTCCACATCGGGCAGATCGGACAGGCGCGGCACGACGAAGAAACTTTGCCCGCCGCGATAATGTTCGCGCAACAGCGCTTCGCGGATGGTGATTGTATCGAATTCCGAAACATAAGTGCGGATGGCCAGGCGGTCCACCGGCGGCGTGGCGATGATCGAAAGGTCACGCACCCCGGTCAGCGACAGTTGCAGCGTGCGCGGAATCGGCGTCGCGGTCAGGGTCAGGACGTGGATTTCCGACCGCATTTCCTTCAGCCGCTCTTTATGCGTCACACCGAAATGCTGCTCTTCGTCGATCACCAGCAGGCCAAGGTTCTTGAACTTGACCCCCTTGGCCAGCAGCGCATGGGTGCCAACCACAATATCCACGGTGCCGTCGGTCATCGCCGCGCGGGTGGCATTGGCGTCCTTGGCGCTGACAAACCGCGACAGGGGCCGCACTGTCACCGGAAAGCCCCGGAACCGCTCGGCAAAGCTGCGGTAATGTTGGCGGGCCAGCAGGGTCGTCGGGCAGATCACCGCCACCTGCATCCCTGACAGCGCGGCAACAAAGGCGGCGCGCATTGCCACCTCGGTCTTGCCAAAGCCCACGTCGCCCACGATCAGGCGGTCCATCGGGCTGCCCTTTTCCAGATCGGCCACCACATCGGCAATCGCCACCAGCTGGTCGTCGGTTTCCTGATAGGGAAAGCGCGCGGCAAAGGCCTCCCATATTGAATGGGGCGCTTCCAGAATCGGCGCGTGGCGCAGGGCGCGTTCGGCGGCGATGCGCATCAGCCGATCGGCAATCTCCTTGATGCGCTCTTTCAGCTTGGCCTTCTTGGCCTGCCAGGCCCCACCGCCCAGCCGGTCCAGCAGCCCTTCCTCATGTCCGTATCGGGACAGGAGTTCGATATTCTCGACCGGCAGGTAAAGTTTGGCGTTTTCCGCATATTCCAGCATCACGCAGGCATGGGGCGCCCCCAGCGCAGTGATCGTCTCCAACCCAAGATAGCGCCCGACGCCGTGTTCGACATGCACCACCAGATCGCCGACCGACAGGCTTTCGGCATCGCGCAGGAAATTCTCGGCCTTGCGTTTCTTGCGGGGCTTGGCGGCAAGACGGTCGCCCAGCACGTCCTGTTCGCTGATCACAGCCAGACCGGGCGCGGTAAACCCGGCATCCAGCGCCCAGACCATCAGGAACAATCCGCCTTTGCCATCAGGCACGTCACGAAAGTCTTTCACCTCTCGCGTGCCTGTCAGACCCTGATCTTCCAGCAGGCCTTTCAGCCGCTCGCGCGCACCTTCGGACCAACTGGCGATAACGACCTGCCGCTCTTGAAGCAACGCTTTAAGATGATCCGTCAAAGACCCGAAAAGGCTGATATTCTCTTGTTGACGCTCCGGCGCGAAACTGCGACCGATACGCCCCCCGGCGTCCAGCACCCCCGGCCCCGGCGCCTGCGCCAAGGGGGACAATTGCACCACGCGCGTCGCGTGCAGCGCCGCCTCCCAGGCCGCATCGTCAAGATATAGCTGATCCGGCGGACAGGGTTTATAGACCGAATCCATCCGGCCCCGCGCGGTCATCGCCTCTCGTCGCGCATCATAGGCATCGGCGATGCCTTCCCAGCGCGACAGGCGCGCAGCCGTGACCTGATCATCCAGCATCACCGTCGCGTCGGGCACATAGTCGAACAGCGTCTCCATCCGGGCGTGGAAGAAGGGCAGCCAATGCTCCATCCCCTGATGCTTGCGGCCCGCCGAAACCGCCTCATACAACGGGTCATCCGACCCACCTGCCCCAAACTCGGCCCGGTAGGTCTGGCGGAACCGGGTGATCGCCGCCTCGTCCAGAATCACCTCTGACATCGGCGCGAATTCGATTCCGGTCAGCTTTTCGACCGTGCGCTGCGTCACCGGATCGAACCGGCGCAGGCCATCAAGCTGATCGCCAAAGAAATCCAGCCGGAT
>CALRKX020000149.1:0-6085 GCA_943368305.1 Erythrobacter sanguineus | reverse complement strand
CAGGCCGGCGACAAAGGCCGCGAGGTCGGTGCTTTCCACCGAGATGTCCAGCGCCGTCACCTTTGCCGTCAACAGCCCCGGCACCAGCGCGGTCAGGTCGCGCGGGGCCAACCCCGCCACATCGGCGCGCAGGGCAAGGCGGTTGCCTGCGCCGGTGGTCAGGTAAAGCTGGCCAATCTCCAGCCTCTGGCTTGCGGCGTCCCAGCGAAAGCTGGCCCCGCCATCGACCCGGGACTTTGCGACCTTGAGCCAGCCACCGCCCCCCGCCTTGGCCGGGCCGTCGCCCAGGTAAAGGTCCAGCAGATCAACCTCGGCCGCGACGGGCATCTGGCCTTGGGCCAGCGCCTGCGCGCCCTCAACCCGCCAGCGCACACGCCGGGCGCCCGCCCTGTCAAAGGACGCATCGCGTATCTCGCAGGCGCCATCGCCGGCAACAAAGGGGCCATCGCCGATCTTTCTGTCATCCCGGTGCGAAGCGACCAGCGTGGCAATCGTGCCCCAGGTGCTGCGGCAGTCATCGCCCGTCATCTTGACCGCAGCAGTATCGGCCCCGGCAGGGCTGGTCAGCAGTATCAGGGCAAAAGCCGCGCCCCGCATCGCTTTACTCCAACCCGACAAGGGCGCGGGCAAAATCATCGGGGTCAAAGGGCGACAGATCGTCGATCTGCTCGCCCACGCCAATCGCATGGATCGGCAGGCCGAATTTATCGGCCAGCGACACCAGCACCCCGCCCTTGGCCGTGCCATCCAGCTTGGTCATCACCAGACCGGAAACATCGGCGATCTTGCGGAAAATCTCGACCTGAGCGACGGCATTCTGGCCGGTTGTGGCATCAAGCACCAAAATCGTGTTGTGGGGCGCGGTGGGGTCTTTCTTGCGGATGACACGGACGATCTTGGCTAGTTCCTCCATCAGATCCTGCCGGTTCTGCAAGCGGCCTGCGGTGTCGATCATCAACAGGTCGGCCCCGTCCTGCTGGGCCTGGGTCAGGGCATCAAAGGCCAGCGACGCAGGGTCCGACCCTTCGGGGGCGGTCAGCACCGGCACCCCGGCGCGGGTTCCCCAGACCTGCAACTGTTCGACCGCCGCCGCGCGGAACGTATCGCCCGCCGCGATCACCACCTTTTTGCCCGCCGCCTTGAACTGGCTGGCCAGCTTGCCGATTGTGGTGGTCTTGCCAGAGCCATTGACCCCCACCACCAGCACCACCTGCGGCTTTTGCGGATACAGCGGCAGGGGGCGGGCCACCGGCCCCATGATGCGGGCGATTTCATCGGCCAAGGCCTGACGCAATTCGCCAGAGGAGATGCGCTTGCCGAACCGCCCCTCGGCAATATTGGCGGTGACGCGGGCGGCGGTATCAACCCCCATGTCAGACTGGATCAGCACATCCTCCAGCCGTTCCAGCATTTCATCATCCAGCACGCGGCGGGCCTCGCCCTCACGCCCAAGGATGCGGCCCAAGAGGCCGGGCTTGTCTTCCGCCGCCGCAGGGGCAGCTTCGGAGCTGTCGGGCGTTTCGGTGACCAGCGCGTCCAGCCCCTCGGTCAGCTTGTCGGACGAGCGGAACATCCGGTCGCGGAGTTTCTTGAAAAAGGACATGCGCGGCACCCTGTCTGGACCCGTCTTCACCTAAGGCTTTCGGGGCAAAAGGGGAAGGGGCCGGGGCATACTGGTCTTTGGCCGCTGGCGTGCTAGAGTGGCGCGTGTGATTTTTCCGGGTGCCAGTTGATGCAGAAATCCCTTCCCATGGCGGCGTTCGCCGTTGCGGCCCTGATGCCGCTGGTGCTTTTGGCCTTGGGCATCGGGCGGGGCGGGCTGTGGGCCGCTGGTGTGCTGGCCTATATGACCGTGCTGGCGGCAGGGTTGGACCAGATAAAAGGGCTGTTTCTGGGCGATTCCCCTGAGGGGGCCGAGTTTCCGGCGGCGGATGCGGTTCTGGTGGCCGTGGGTCTGGGCGCGGTTCTGGCGGTGCCTGCCACGGTCTGGGCGGTGGCGGGGGGCAGCGGGCTGTCACCGCTGGCGCGGGCGCTGGTATTTCTGGGCGCGGGGCTGTGGCTGGGGCAGGTGGCGCATCCGGCGGCGCATGAGCTGATCCACCGCGGCAACCGCTGGCTTTTCGGGCTGGGGGTTGCGGTTTACGGGCTGCTGGGGTTTGGCCATCACGCCTCGGCCCACCGGCTGGTGCATCATCGCCATGTGGCAACGCCGCGCGATCCCAATTCGGCGCGCTTGGGAGAGGGGTTCTATCGGTTTTTCCTGCGGGCCTGGGCCGGATCTTTTGTGGCGGGCTGGCGGGCAGAGCGGGCGCTGCGGGGCCGTGGAGTGTTGCCTTATGCCGGGTATTTCGGCTTTGCTGCGGCAGGGCTGGCCCTTGGCTGGGGGATTGCCGGAGGATGGGGGGCTGTGGTCTGGGCCGCGTTGGGGCTGCATGCACAGGTGCAGATTCTGCTGTCGGATTATGTGCAGCACTATGGGCTGGTGCGGGCCGAGGGGCGCGGCGTGCCGGTAACGGCGGTCCATAGCTGGAACGCGCCGCACTGGTTTTCGGCGGCCTTCATGCTGAATGCGCCGCGCCATTCCGACCACCATGCCCATCCGTCGCGTTCCTATCCGGCGCTGCGGTTGCCGGTCGATGCGCCGATGCTGCCCTGGCCCCTGCCGCTGGCCTGCACGATTGCGCTGGTGCCGCCGCTGTGGCGGCGGCGCATCGCACCGCATCTGGCGCAATGGAGGCAAGGATGATCCGGCTGTTTCTGGCGGTGCTGCTGTGCGCCGGCGCGGCGCGTGCCGAAGAGCCGATCGGCGGCGCGCGGTTCGGCGCGTTGGTCACCGGGCGCACGCTGTCATGGGGCGATGCGGGCGCGGTGTTCGGGCAAGAGCAATATCTGTCGGGTGGCCGGGTGAAATGGCTGGTGCCCGACGGCAGTTGCAAGCTGGGTCATTGGTGGGAAGAGGTGCCGGGCTTGATCTGCTTTGGCTATGACGATGGCGGTGCCCCGGCGTGCTGGCGGTTCTTTGAAGGCGAAGCCGGGCTGAAGGCGCAGTCGGTCGAGGACAGCACGGGCTTCCTGTGGTCCGAGATTGGCAACAGCGACCAGCCGCTGGCCTGCACCGGGCCGATGGTGGGGGTTTAGATTTTCCAGCTATCTGGCTGGGATGGGTGGGGAAAATATTTCCGAAAAAATGTTTAATTAAAAACATTTACCAATGAAAGTTAAAGTAACTTTCCGCTTCTGGTTTGTGATAATCCAATACCGTCAGAACAGGCTGCCCTGTTCCGGCTTGTCACCCTGTCTGACCTTCCGGGCGGCGGCGGCACCCGTAGTAAGGCGGCCATCGTGGAACTCGATTTCCAGTGTATGGGCCTTGGCGGCTTCGGTCTTTGTCGTCACCACATGGCCATCACCGCGCACCACGGCATACCCACGTCTCAGCGTTTCGGTATAGCCAAGGGTCGTGCGGGTGCGGTCCAGCGCATCCAGCCTGCGGGCAAGGTCGGCAAAGCGGGCGACGGGGGCGGCATCAAGCCGGGCGGAGAGGGTGGCGAGTTTCGCCGCCCCCTCGGTCTGTTGGCGCTGGGTTTCGGCAATCAGGCGGTGCAGGGCAGGGGCAAGGCGGCTGGCCCATTTGTCATAGGCGGCATGGCGGGCATCGGCGCGGCGGTCAAACCTTGCGTCAAGGTCGCTTGCACGTTTGTGCAGGGCGTCCTTGCGGCGGGCGATCAGGCTGGCGAGCATGTCGGGCCGCAACCGGGCCGCACGTTCGAAAACCGAGCGTTTGCGGGCAGTTGCAATGCCAAGCGCACCAGAAAGACGGCCTGACCACAGGTCCAGTCTTTGGGTCGGAGGGGCCAGAAGTGTATCCAGCCGGGGCAAGGCGCGGCCAAGATCGCGCAGGCGCTGATCGCGGCGCTGGTGGCCTTGGCTGAGGCCGCGCAGCAGTCGCGAGGACAGGCTTTCCACGGTGGCCAGCAGATCCAGCCGCACCGGAACCGCCAGTTCGGCGGCGGCGGTGGGGGTGGGTGCCCGCAGGTCGGCGGCGTGGTCGATCAGCGTGGTGTCGGTTTCATGCCCGACGGCGGAAATCAGGGGAATACGGCTGGCGGCTGCAGCGCGGACCACGATTTCCTCGTTAAAGCCCCAGAGGTCCTCCAGCGACCCGCCGCCGCGCGCCACGATCAGCACATCGGGGCGCGGAATCGGCCCGCCCGGTTCCAGCGCGTTAAAGCCGCGGATGGCGGCGGCCACCTGCGCCGCGCAATCCTGGCCCTGCACCGCCACCGGCCAGATCAGGACATGGCGGGGAAAGCGGTCGCGCAGGCGGTGCAGGATGTCGCGGATCACGGCACCCGAGGGCGAGGTGATCACGCCGATCACCTGCGGCAGATAGGGGATCGGCTTTTTGCGCGCCGGGTCAAACAGCCCTTCGGCCCCCAGGGCGGCGCGGCGTTTTTCCAGCATCGCCATCAGCGCGCCCGCGCCGGCAGGGGCCACATCTTCGACGATAAGCTGATATTTCGACTGGCCGGGGAAGGTGGTCATCCGGCCGGTGGCGATAACCTCCATCCCCTCTTCGGGGCGGACCTGCATCTTGGCGACCTGCCCTTTCCACGAAATCGCGGCGATGACCGAGCGGTCATCCTTCAGGTCGAAATAGAGGTGGCCGGATGCCGGGCGGCTGACGCGCCCCACCTCGCCCCGAACCCGGACAAGGCCAAACTCGCCCTCAATCACCCGTTTCACCGCGCCGGACAGTTCCGACACGGTGTATTCGGGCTGGTTGCCAGAGGGGGCGGGGGCGTCTTCGAACATATCCATGCGGGCAGGATAGGGCGCGCGGGCGGCAAGGGGAAGGGTGCGGAGTTCTGGAATGCGCCGCACCGGACCCTTCGAAGGGCCCGGCCCGATTTCTTTGAAGAAATCGGGTCAGTCGCCGCCGCAACCGCCACAGCCACCGCCGCCCCCATCTGCGCTGTCGCTGGCACAGTCTTGGCCGTTATCGCCGATAGAGCTTCCGCCGCAGCCGCTTGTGTTGCCGGGCGAGACCGTGACAGGCCAGGGTGTGACCAGAGCCGACATGGCAAAGGCGACAAAGGCAGTGCCAAACGCTCCGGCGGCCAGCCAGCCGTGCCCGTACCCCCAAGCGTAAAGACCGGTCACCCCCAGAACGAGCGCGGCACCGATCCGGCGGGCGCGCGGCACCTCATCCTCGGGCGTTGGCCACATCCGGCTGCCGGGTTTCAGGCCGAATTCCTGCTGATAGCTGGTCAGTGTGGCCTGATAGGCGGGGTCGTTGAAAGGGGCGGGGCGGCCTTCGATATGCAGGATCTGGCGGCCAAACAAGCGCCTCGCAAAAGTCCTGAAGGGCCGGGGGATCGGCCAGATGCAGGTGCCAGGCCCGATCCACTAGCCGCGAGGGGGCGAGGATGCCCTTGTTCACCGCCACCAGATACAGGAAGCGGCGGTATTCCGTGACAAGGCGGCGGGCGGTTGCGGCGCTGTGCCCGGTATCGCGGGCGAACTGGTCGGTCAGGCTGCGGCTGCCAACGGTTAGCGGCTGGGCCAGAACGCGCCCACAGGGCGGGGTCGGTCATTTGTGACGCAATCTGTGCCTTCATCGTGCAGGGCCTGCTTGTGATCCGGTGTCGCCGAACCTACAACGCCTGCAATCACAGACCAAGCGGGGGCGCGCCATGAACATCCTTATCCTTGGGTCCGGCGGGCGGGAACATGCGCTGGCCTGGGCGGTCAAGCAGAACCCCAAGACCGACCGGCTGATCGTGGCGCCGGGCAATGCCGGGATTGCCGGGGTGGCGGAATGCGCGACCCTGGACATTCTGGATGGCGCCGCCGTGGTGGCCTTTTGCGAGGAAAACGCGATTGATTTCGTGATTGTCGGGCCCGAGGCGCCGTTGGCCGCCGGGGTAGCGGATGCGTGCCGTGCCGCGGGATTGCTGACCTTTGGCCCAAGTGCGGCGGCGGCGCGGCTGGAGGCGTCAAAAGCCTTTACCAAGGAAATCTGCGACGCGTGCAATGCGCCTACGGCGGGCTATGCCCGGTTCACCGATGCGGCGGCGGCGAA
>CALRKX020000148.1:0-6109 GCA_943368305.1 Erythrobacter sanguineus | reverse complement strand
CCGCGACTCAGGGGGGCCTGAGGCGGGCGCTTTCATATAGAACCCGCCACGCCCGAACGAAAGGGCCGGGGGCTGCTAGCGGCGGGTTTTCGTATTTGCACAAAGTGCTTGTCCAAAACGAACATTCCGCCGCAGGCAAGGGGCCTGATCAGCCCGCATCCTTGTAGTTTATCGACTTTACGTCATCCCCCGGCGCGGTTTTCGTGCGCCGAACGATCAATCGGTTCAGTGCGTTCACGTAAGCTTTAACACTCGCCACGATGGTATCGGTGTCAGCGGAAGACCCGGTGACAAGCCGCCCGTCCTCTTCCAGGCGCACCGAAACGGTGGCCTGCGCGTCGGTGCCCTCGGTCACGGCGGCCACCTGATAGACCTGCAACCGCGCCTTGTGCGGGAACAGCATCTTCACGCAGTTGAACGCCGCATCCACCGGACCGTCGCCAGTGGCGTCGATGTGATGATCCACCCCGTCGATGGTCAAAATCATGTCCGCCTCTTGCGGGCCATCGGTGCCGCAGATCACCCGCAGCTTTTTCAGAACCAGCGTGTCATGGGCGTCGTTGGTCTGCTCATCGGCAACCAGCGCGATCAGGTCTTCGTCATAGACCTCTTTCTTGCGGTCGGCCAAAGCCTTGAAGCGCACGAACACATCGTTCAACTGGTTGTCGGCCAGATCGACCCCCAGTTCCTTCAGCTTTGCCCGCAGCGCGGCGCGGCCCGAATGCTTGCCCATCGCGATGTTCTTTTCATTCAGCCCGATATCGGCGGGCCGCATGATCTCGAAGGTCTCGACATTCTTCAGCACGCCGTCCTGATGAATGCCGCTTTCGTGCAAGAAGGCGTTCTTGCCGACAATCGCCTTGTTCGGCTGCACCACGAACCCGGACACGGTGGAAACCCGGCGCGACAGATGCATGATCTTGGTGGTATCAATGCCGGTGCGATAGGGCAGGATGTCATTCCTGACCCGCAGCGCCATCACCACCTCTTCAAGAGCTGTGTTGCCAGCGCGTTCGCCCAGACCGTTGATGGTGCATTCAATCTGGCGCGCCCCGGCCTCTACCGCCGCGAGGCTGTTGGCCGTGGCCATGCCCAGATCGTTGTGGCAATGGGTGGCAAAGACAATGCTGTCGGCCCCCGGCACCCGTTCCAGCAGCATGGCGATCAGTTTGGCGCTTTCGAACGGGTAAGTATAACCCACCGTATCGGGAATGTTGATCGTGGTGGCCCCCGCCTTGATGGCAATCTCGACCACCCGGCACAGGTAATCATGCTCGGTCCGCGTCGCATCCATCGGCGACCATTGCACGTTGTCGCACAGATTGCGGGCATGGGTCACGGTTTCATGGATACGCTCGGCCATCTGGTCCATGTCCAGATTGGGAATGGCGCGGTGCAAGGGCGAGGTGCCGATGAAGGTGTGGATGCGCGGCGATTTCGCGTGTTTCACCGCCTCCCAGCAGCGGTCGATATCCTTGAAATTCGCCCGCGCCAAACCGCAGATGGTCGAATTTTTCGCCCGCTGCGCAATCTCGGACACGGCGGCGAAATCGCCTTCGCTGGCAATCGGAAAGCCCGCCTCGATGATATCGACGCCCATTTCATCTAGCAGGCCGGCAATCTCCAGCTTTTCCTGATGGGTCATGGTTGCGCCGGGCGATTGCTCCCCATCGCGCAAAGTGGTGTCAAAAATCAAAACGCGGGGCTGCGAGGTCTTGTCGGTCATGTCGGAATTCCTTGGGGTTTCTTAGCTTTCTGTCCAGGGCGCTGGTCACCTCCGAGCGGTCGCGCCCATGGGCACGCTCAGAGGCAGCTAAGAAGAAGCAGCGACAGGCCGACGCAAATCGCAGCGGGGGCACCGCAAGCGGCACCCGGGGCATTGGCGATATGTCGATCCATGGTCATGGTCCGGGACTATACGAAGGAAATCTTGGAAGGAAAGGGGGTATCGGCAAATTCCCCCACCCGCTCTGTCATGAAATACCCGCCTGCGACCACGTCGGGCCTAGTCCTCACTGGCCAGCCAGTCCTGACCGCCCATCATCTGTTCATAAATATCCCACGGGGGTGCGGGGGTGTGAAACCCCCGCTGCTGCCGGGTCCACCGGCGCCGTCAGTAGATATATCGGATCTGATCGGTCCAATAGCGCTCGATCCGGCGCAGCGCCTGGTTCATGCCGTCCATCGCCTCATTGTCCACAAGGCCGCGCTTCATCAGCCCTTCGGCGTGGCGGCCGAACAGATCGGCCAGCATGCCGCGCACCCGGCGGCCCTTTTCGGTCAGCCGCACCCGCACCGACCGGCGATCCACCTCGGACCGCTGATGGTGCATATAACCCAACTCGACCAGCTTTTTCAGGTTATAGCTGACGTTCGACCCCTGATAGTAGCCGCGCGATTTCAACTCGCCCGCCGTAACCTCATTCTCGCCGATGTTGAACAAGAGCAGCGCCTGAACCGAGTTGATTTCCAGCACGCCCAGCCGCTCGAACTCATCCTTGATCACGTCCAGCAGCAGCCGGTGCAGGCGTTCAACCAGGGCAAGGTTGTCAAGATAGGCCGCCATCAGGGCTTTTTCGGTGCCGTCAAGCAAGGGGGTGTGGATCGTCATGGGTCACTCCGCGAACAGGCAGATTTCGCCCAGTTTGCGGGGGATTCGGAAAGATTGCGTAAATTTCCGCAGCTTAGTTGCGCGTCAGGCGGGCCTTGGCAAAGCTGGCGATTTCAGCCAGCAGTGGCGCCAATCTTGCGGGCGGTTCGGCCTGACCCAGCACCCAAGGCAGCAGATCCTGGTCATTCTCGTCCAGCAGCGCGTCATAGGTGGCCAGCGTCGCCTCATCCATCGCGGCCAGACGGGCATCGGCAAAGGGGCCAAGCACCATATCCATTTCCTTGGTGCCGCGCCGCCAGGACCGCATCGTCATCCGCTTCAGCCGTGCCTCTGCCGTTTCCATCGCCTTCTCCCTTGCCCCACGTCCGGCGGCGGCCTAAAAACCCGGCGAAACCAGCTGGAGCGTGCCATGGCCTTCCTGTCCGATACCCTTGCCCGTGTCAAACCCTCGCCCACCATCGCGGTGACCACCAAGGCGCAAGAGCTGAAGGCGGCCGGCCGCGACGTGATCGGCCTTGGCGCCGGAGAGCCGGATTTCGACACGCCGCAGAACATCAAGGATGCCGCTAAACGTGCCATCGACCTTGGCAAGACCAAATACACCGCCGTCGATGGCATCCCCGAGCTGAAAAAGGCGATCTGCGAGAAGTTCGCGCGCGAAAACGGCCTGACCTATCAGCCGAACCAGATCACCGTCGGCACAGGCGGCAAACAGATTCTGTACAACGCGCTGATGGCCACCTGCAATCCGGGGGATGAGGTGATCATTCCCGCGCCCTATTGGGTAAGCTATCCCGACATGGTTCTGCTGGCCGGCGGCACCCCGGTTCCGGTGGTGGCGGGGATCAAGACCGATTTCAAACTGACGCCCGAACAGCTTGAAGCCGCGATCACCCCGAAAACCAAATGGTTCATCTTCAACAGCCCGTCGAACCCGACCGGCGCGGGCTATACCAGGGCCGAATTGCGGGCGCTATGCGATGTGCTGCTGCGCCATCCGCAGGTCTGGATCATGTCGGACGACATGTATGAGCATCTGGTGTTCGATGATTTCGAATTCACCACCCCGGCCCAGATCGAACCCGCGCTCTATGACCGCACGCTGACCTGCAACGGCGTGTCCAAATCCTATGCGATGACCGGCTGGCGCATCGGATACGCGGGTGGGCCCGCGCATCTGATCAAGGCGATGGGCACGATCCAGTCGCAATCGACCTCGAACCCCTCGTCTGTAAGCCAGTATGCCGCGCTAGAGGCGCTGAACGGCCCGCAAGACTTCCTGGCCCCCAACCGCGCCCTGTTCCAGCGCCGTCGTGATCTGGTGGTGGGAATGCTGAACGCGGCCAAAGGCGTGACCTGCCCGAAGCCGGAAGGGGCGTTTTACGTTTATCCCGATATTTCGGGCTGCATCGGCAAAACCTCGGCCGGGGGCGCCAAGATCACCGATGACGAGGCCTTTGCGACGGCGCTTTTGGAGGAAACCGGCGTGGCGGTGGTGTTCGGCGCGGCCTTCGGCCTTTCGCCCAACTTCCGCGTCAGCTACGCTACGTCGGAACCCGTGCTGGAAGAGGCGTGCAAACGCATTCAAACCTTCTGCGCCGGTCTGACGTAAGGGGCACGCATGCCGGGCGATCTGCCGGATTACTATTTCCGTATCCGCGAGAATGGCGCGGTGGTGTTTCGGGTCGATACCGAAAACCGCCAGCGCCGGATCGAGCTGGAAGAGATTGCCGCCGTCAACGTGAAGAACGGCAACATCAAGCCGCACGGCGACCGCAAACTGACCCCGGCTGAACAGACTGTGATCCGCGACTGGCTGGCAGAGCGGCAGCGGGTGCTGGCGGACCGCGACGTCGATGACATCCTGCGCGCGGTCGATCACCTGAACCTGACGGCGCAATGGGCGCAATCGCGGGCAAGCGATGACCAGTTGCAGGCGGTGACCGACATGCTTTTGCTGGCGATGCACGATCTGCGCACCACGCTTGTGCGGCGCAAGGCCGAACGGCTGATGCGCGGTGAGGGCGCGCGCGCGGCGGGCGAGTAGCCCCAAGCCACCCAAAGACACGCCCCACAGCAGGGCTGCGGGGCGTGCGGTTGTTGGGGTGTGTTGGGTGTTATGTGCAAGCAACTGCCCGGTCTGCACCGGACATCGCCACAGTTACGCCGAATCTCTGAAGGCAGCGTTAACGGCGATTGCAGCCTTTCAAATTCACCACCCCCGCATTCACCGCCCCTTCAGATTCAGAGGCCCTCAAATTCGCACAGGGCATGAACCTCCATGCCCATCGCCTCCAGTTTTCTCCGCCCGCCCAGATCGGGCAGATCGACCACGAAGGCGCAGCCGACCACCTCGGCGCCCAGCCGCTCGATCAGCTTGATTCCGGCCTCGGCGGTGCCGCCGGTGGCCAAAAGGTCATCGACCAACAGCACCTTTTCGCCAGGTTGCATCGCATCCTCATGCACCTCGACCACGGCCTCGCCGTATTCCAGCGTGTAGGCCTGCGAGATCGTCTGGCCGGGCAGCTTGCCCTTCTTTCTGATTGGAACAAACCCGGTGGACAATTGATGCGCCACCGCCCCACCCAGAATGAAACCCCGCGCCTCCAGCCCCACCACCTTGTCAATCCGCATTCCGGCATAGGGGGCCAGCAACTGGTCAACGCACATCCGGAACCCGCGTGGATCGGCGAACAGGGTTGTCACGTCGCGAAACAGGATCCCCTCGTGCGGGAAATCGACGATGGTGCGGATATAGTCCTTGACGGTCTTTTTCATCGGCGATCACTCCGGCGGATAATGACGGCGCAGGGCCATGCGGTCCTGGCCGTCGATTGTGGTGGTGAGGTTGCTGTCCTGCGCCAGAACAGAGCGTCCCTCGTACCAGGAATTGTCCAGATCGAATACAAAGCCCAGGCTTTGAAACAGCTCTTCCAGCATGACCGATGGCAGATCGTCGCGGCTGATATCGGCGGCGATCAGGATAGAGCCTTCGGTGGCGCGGTTGCGGTCGTTCTGCCACAGCTGCATGAAGCCGACGCCGATTTCCTGTCCGTCGGTCATGCGGGGGATGCGGCGGGTATCCTCGCCTTCGCGCAAGGCGGCGGGGATGATCAGGATATCGGCGCTCCAGCGGTGGTCGTTGCGGATCAGCGTCAGGCCCGCGCCCGCGGAATTGATCTGGGCAATTGCGGCGTTCAGGGCGCTGTCAAGCTGCGGCAGCAGCGCCTTGGGAAACCCCGGCTGCGGGCGGCGCAGCGCGATGGTCAGCCGGTGTTTGACCCATAACACCTGCGCGCGCTGGCAGGCCCCGCCCACCGGGGCGCCGCAGGTTGCCATGCGGTAAAAATCGTCATCCGACAGCCTGCCGGATGAAGGCACGCCGTCATCGGCCAGCACCGGCAGGGCCAGCGAGGCCAGCAGCAGGGGCAAGACCCGGCGCATCGCCCTAAAGCACGCGGCCCGCGATGACCGACAGCGCGGCCACCAGATCGGGGT
>CALRKX020000147.1:0-6147 GCA_943368305.1 Erythrobacter sanguineus | reverse complement strand
AAAACCGGCCTGGTCGCTGGGCATGCTGCGCACCCCGCGCCGGACGTTCCGCAATATCGTCGGGCATGCCAAGGGGGTGACCGATCTGGCCAACCTGAATGCCTGGACGAACGAACAGTTCGACCCCCTGCTGGATTGGTCCAAGGTGCGGCGGATCCGGGACCAATGGGGCGGCAAGCTGATTTTGAAGGGTATTCTGGACGGTGAGGACGCCCGGATGGCGCTGGATGTGGGGGCCGATGGAATGATCGTGTCGAACCACGGGGGGCGGCAACTGGATGGGGCGCTGTCCACGATCCGGGCGTTGCCGCAGGTGGTGCGGGCCGTGGGCGGGCAAACCGAGGTGTTTCTGGACAGTGGTATCCGGTCGGGACAGGACGTTCTGAAGGCGCTGGCCCTGGGGGCCAAGGGGGCCTTTATCGGGCGGGCCTATATCCATGGTCTGGGCGCGATGGGGCAGGCCGGTGTGACCAGGGCGCTGGACATCATTCACAAGGAAATGGACATCACGATGGCGCTGTGCGGGTGCCAGAAGGCCCGCGATTTTGGCCCGGAGCATGTGCTGGTGCCCGAGGATTTCGAGGGAAAATGGGCGTGATTTCGCGCGCGAAATTTCCAGCACAGCAGTGATTCTACGATAGAATGACTTTTCGCACCAAGAGCTTGCCGGGCCCCGTCAACCTTTGCCATGGGCCGTCGGGCACCGTCGCGGGCAATTGCAATGCACCATTTTGTTCATTGCAATTAAATTGACAAACTTCGATGCGGCGTGCTCGATGGGCGGGCAACGGGCCGGTGCCCGTGATCAGGGAACCTGTTGATGTCCTACCGCCCGCCCGAGTCTTATGAAGAGCTGATCAAGCTGATCCATGATCGCTATGACGACATGAGCAAGTCTTATCAGAAGATCGCGCTCTACCTGACGCAGAACCCGAATGATGTTGCGGTGCTGTCCGTCAATGCCATCGGGGCCAAATGCGGAATCCATGCGTCGAGCTTTGTGCGCTATGCGCAGTCGTTGGGCTACAAGGGGTTCAAGGAATTGCAGGCGGTGTTCCAGCGTCGGCTTTCCACGGCGGCACCGGGGTTCGATGCCCGTGTCCGTGCGCTCGAGGCAGAGCTTGGCGGCGCGAAAGAGGGGGAATTGGGCTTTCTGGCCGATCTTGTCGCGCGGGATGTGGCCTCGCTTCAGGACTTGTTGTCCAACACGGCGGGCAGCAATCTGACGGCGGCAGCGGAACTGATGGAGCAGGCCGATACGGTTTATCTGATCGGTCAGTTGCGCTCGGCTCCGGTGGTTGAATTGCTGCGCTATGTTTTGACCATGCTGGGCAAGCGCACCGTTCTGCTGGATCCCGGCGGCGGGTTGGCGACCCATATGGCGAAAGCGTCGCGCCCGAATGATCTGCTGCTGGTGGTGTCATTCCGCTTTTATGCGACCGAGGTCGTGAACGTGGCCGAGGAAACGGCAGGGCGGGGGGTGCCGATCGTGGCCATCACCGACAGCACGCTGTCGCCCTATGCCAAGCTGGCGAATGTGCTGTTTGCGGTGCCAGAGCATGAATACACCTTTTCCCGCTCGCTGGCCGCGCCGATGTGTCTGGCGCAGGCGCTTTGCGTGGTTCTGGCGTCGCGGCTGCAGAAGAACAGCAGCAATCCGCGCATTCCGGTGGTAACCGGGCCCTAGTTTAGCCCCCTGGGGCGCAGGCTCGGCTTTCGCTTCCGCCTGCGCCCGAGGACGTTCAGGGGGCCAGCGTTAGCGGGCCGTCGGGAACCGGCATTCCGCCAGCAACCGCGCCCCAGACTGACTGGTCAAAGTTGACGATGGCGCCTGTCATCAGGCCCGCATCGTCCGAGACGAGAAAGTTCACCGCCCGCGCTGCCTCGTTAGGATCGACAAGGCGGCCAAAGGGCAGGGCGGCGGCGGCCTTGGCCTCCCATTCGGGATCGCCGCCTTCGGCCTGAATCTCGCGCTCGTGGTCCGATGCCATCCAGCCAACGTTAAGCTGGTTCACGCGGATGCGGTTGGCCATCACGGAAAAGGCCGTATTGGCCGTCAGCGTGGTCAGCGCCCCCTTCGAGGCGCAATAGGCGTTGATGAAGGGCTGCCCGGCAAGCGCCGAGATCGATCCGATATTGCAGATAGCCCCCTGGATGCCCTTGGCGATCATCAGCCGGATCGCCTCTTGCATCAGGAAATAGGGGCCACGCACGTTGGTAGAGAAAAGCGCGTCAAAGGTTTCCGGCGTGGTATCGACGATGGTGCCCCGTGCGGTCGAGGCGCCTGCATTCACCAGCACGTCGATCCGGCCAAACAGCCGGTCGGTTTCGGCGATGACCATGCGGCAATCTTCGACACGGCCGAAATCGGCCCTCAGGAAATGCGCCTCGATACCATGCGCCTCGGCGATGGCGCGCGTAACCTGCGCTCCGCGCTCGGCATTGCGTCCGGTGATGACGATGCCCGCCGCACCCGCCGCAGCAAGGCGACGGACGATGGCGGCACCCAGACCCTGCGTCGCCCCGGTGACGACGCAGATCTTGCCGTCCATCCGGTTCATTGCACGACCTCGTAGCCCGCAGCGGCCATGACGCGCATCAGCTCTTTATGGCCCTTGATGGCCATTTCGAGTGGCGGGGACACCTTGGGATCCTGTTCTGCCTCGACGACGAACCAGCCTTCGTAGCCCTTGGCCGCCAGTGCCCTGACGATGGCTTCGAAGTCGAGCGAGCCGTCGCCCGGCACGGTGAAGGCCCCTTTCACCACGGCATCAAGGAAGGACTCGCGGCTGCGGTCCAGCCCGTCCACCACGGCGCGGCGGATGTCCTTGGTGTGAACATGGGTGATGCGCTTCCAGTGGTTTTCGATGACACGCAGATTGTCGCCACCCGCAAAGGCCATGTGGCCTGCATCGAACAGCAGCGGCACCGAAGAGTGCTTCATGAACAAGTCAAGCTCTGGCTCGGTCTCGATCGCGGCGGCCATGTGATGATGATAGCTGATCGGCATGCCTTCAGCCGCGCACCAGGCGGCAAAGTCGCTGATCTTGCGGCCATAGGCGGCGGTTTCTGCCTCTGTCAGCTTTGGTTTGGTGGCAAGGGCGGCGGATTTGATACCCTGAACCGAACGCGCGGTTTCGCCATATACGATGCAGGGCGCCTTGGCCGCTTTGAAGAAGGCCATCTGCTGCGCGATGCGGTCCTTTTCGGCCTCGATGTCGCCGTCAAGCAGAAGACCCGAGAACCAGCCACCACAGACCGAGATGCCGAAGCGGTGCAGGATGGGGCCAAGTTCGGCCATATCCATCGGAAAGCGGCGGCCCGTCTCCATGCCGGTGAAGCCGGCGACGGAGGCCTGGCGGAGACATTCCTCCAGGCTTACATCGTCGGACAATTCGGCGAGATCATCGTTCCACCACGCGATCGGGGCGATACCAAGTTTGGCTTTCATGTTCTTCTCACACTCCAACGCGCTGTTTTGCGCGGATTTCCTGCTGATGGGCACGGGCTTGACGCACGCTTTCGCGGTCCGAGACTTCGGGTACGCCCACATCCCAATCGGCATCGCCCGGCACCCAGGCATAGGCATCGGTCACGATGGAGATAAGGGTGGTGCGGTCGTTGGTCTTGGCCCATTGCATCGCGGCTTCCAGATCGGCAAGGCTTTCACAGTGACGCGCGGCGGCGCCCATGGATTCTGCGTGCTTGACGAAATCCACATGCAGCGGGGCCTCGCGGTTCTGGATGCGACAATCCTTGAGCAGATTGTTGAAGCCCGGAACGCCCTTGAACTGTTGCAGGCGGCTGATGACGGCATATCCGCCATTGTCACAGACGACGACGATCATCTTGTGGCCGGACAAAACAGTCGAATAGATGTCGGAGTTCATCATCATGTAAGTGCCGTCGCCCAGCATGACGATCGGGGTTCCGCCCGCCGCGCCGGGGCCTTCCTGCGCCATGGCGCAGCCCCAGCCTGCCGCGATCTCATAGCCCATGCAGGAAAAGCCGAATTCAAGATCGAAGGTGTTCGGATTCTTGACGCGCCAGCCCTTGGCCACTTCGCCGGGAATGCCGCCTGCGGCGGCGATCAGGGTGTCGTTCGCATCCGCCGCCGTGTTCACCACGTTCACGACCTGCGCATAGGTCGGGATCGGGGTATTCGTCGGGGTCTGGTGGCTATCCAGCAGCGCGTCCCATTCGGCAAACAGTGCTTTGGCCCGCGGCAGATGCTGCGCAGGGGCCTGCCATGCGCCAAGGGCGGCATCAAGCTCGCCGACGCATTCCAGCGCATCGCCCACCACCGCAAGCGCGCGATGCTTCAGGGCGTCAAAGCGGGCGGCGTTGATCGAAATGAAGCGGGCATCACGGGCAAAGGCGGTCCATGAGCCGGTGGTAAAGTCTTGCAGGCGGGTGCCGATGGCAAGGATGACATCGGCCTCGGCGGCCAGCGTATTGGCCGAGGTGGAGCCGATGATGCCGATGGGACCGGCATGAACCGGGTGGTAATGCGTCAGACCGCCCTTGCCGGCGATGGTTTCGACCACCGGAATGCCACGTTCTGCCGCGAATTTGGCTACGGCCTCTTCCGCACCGGAATAGCGCACGCCACCGCCCGCGATGATCAGCGGATTCTTTGCCGTTTGCAGCAGGGCCACCGCATCCGCGATGGCGCGGCGGTCGGGGCGGGGGCGGGGGATCGCCCAGAGACGGGGCGCAAAGAACTCTGCCGGGTAGTCGAAGGCAACTTCCTGTGTGTCCTGGCACAGACCGATGAAGGCAGGGCCGCAATCGGCCGGATCAAGCATTGCGCCCACCGCCTGCGGCAACGAGGAGATGATCTGTTCCGGCAGGGTGATGCGGTCCCAATAGCGCGTGACGGATTTGAAGGCATCGTTCACGGTGATGGTGGGATTGGCGAAATGCTCTACCTGTTGCAGCACCGGGTCGGGCGTGCGGCTGGCGAAGGTGTCGCCCGCGATCAGCAGGACAGGCAGGCGGTTGGCATGGGCCGTGCCTGCGGCTGTGACCATGTTCAGCGCCCCCGGCCCGATGGACGAGGTGGCGACCATGATCTGCCTGCGGCGCTTGGCCTTGGCAAAGCCGATGGCGGCAAGGGCCATGGATTGTTCGTTCTGGCCGCGCCAGGTGGGCAG
This sequence comes from Erythrobacter sanguineus, assembly GCA_943368305.1. Taxonomy (GTDB): domain Bacteria; phylum Pseudomonadota; class Alphaproteobacteria; order Rhodobacterales; family Rhodobacteraceae; genus Fuscibacter. Next base: position 991 of record CALRKX020000147.1, on the reverse strand, counting down.
CGTGTCCTGCACAGCCTCCAGCGCTTCGGACAGGCAGGTGACGTTGCCGTGGCCGAAAATGCCATACACCCCGCCGAACAGCGGAACCCGCTGACCGTCGATTTCGGTGAACTGCACCGTCAGCCAGCGCACCAGCGCCTGCGCCATCGTCAGGCGAATCGTCGAGTGTTCCATGAAGCCCTCCTCCCTCGATTTCTGGCGAGAACATAATATCTCGCATTGTATGTTGACAATAGGAGTTTAACGCAATGATTATTGCAGTGACTGAATCGGGAGGAATATGATGATCCGGATCGCTGTGCTCGGCTGCGGGCGCATTGGCGTAATGCACGCCAACAACATTGCGGCGCATCCGCGCGCCACCCTCGCGGGTGTGTTCGACATCCACGCTCCTGCCGCAAAGGCGGTTTCCCTGAAAACGGGCGCGCCGGTCTTTGCCTCGGCCGAGGCCGTCTTCGCCGCAGCCGAGGTAGATGCCGTGTTGATCGCAACGGCGACCGATACCCATGCCGACCTTCTGGAAATGGCGGTTGCGGCGGGCAAGCCCGTGCTTTGCGAAAAGCCGATCGATCTGAGCCTTGATCGCGTGAACCGCTGCGCGGCGGCGATTGCCGGCACTTCGGTGCCGATCCAGCTTGGGTTCGTCCGCCGGTTCGACCCCGGCCATGCCGCCGTTCGAAAAGCCATCGAGTCCGGGGAGATCGGCGAATTGCATCAGGTCGTCATCACCTCGCGCGATCCGGGCATGCCGCCGCCCGCCTATACTGCCGTATCGGGTGGCATCCTGCGCGACATGACGATTCATGATCTGGACATGGCGCGCTTCATCCTTGGCGAAGAGGTGACAGAGGTCTTCGCCACCGGGTCGCGGCTGGTCGACCCGGTGCTGATGGACAAGCTGGGCGATTACGACACCGTGACCGTCGTGCTGAAGACTGCAAGTGGCAAGCAGGCGATCATCAACAACTCTCGCCAGGCGGTCTATGGCTAT
>CALRKX020000146.1:0-6232 GCA_943368305.1 Erythrobacter sanguineus | reverse complement strand
GCCGCGACGGGCGGCTGAACCGCATCACCCCGCGCGGTCAGGTCATTGCACTGACCCGCAAGACCGAACCCCTCAGCGCGCTTGCGTCAGACGGGCAGGGGCGGCTGGCGATTGCCCGCGACGGCCAGACCAGCCTGCACGCCGAAGAGGGGATGGAGCGCCTGTTCGGCCTTCTGACCCCCGGTAGCGCCCATGCGCTTGCCTTTGCGCCCGATGGTCAAAGCCTTGCCGTGATGACGGAAAATGCGGTCTTTCTTTGGCAACCGGGACACCGTTCGGCCCGTCATCCGCTGGGGGGCAAGCAGGCGCTGACCTTTTCGCAGGACGGCAACTGGCTGGCGGCGCCAGAGGGCGAAGGGTTCTGGCTGTTGCGTTTGTCCGACGGGCGGGCGGCCCGCCTGGGGCGGTTTCGCGCCTCTCCGGCCACGGTTGCCTTTAGCGGTGGGGCGAATGCGGTTTTCGCCTCGGGCGCGTTCCGGGTTGCGGGCTGGTCGCTGGCCGATCCCCCGTTTGATGACGAAGCGACCGGCGCGCTGCGCACCGGCAGGCCGGGGTTGGTGCTGGTAGACCGCGTTGCGCCCCATCCGGCACGCGACCTGATCGCCTTTGGCATGGCCGATGGCGCGGTCAGCATCGCGCAGGCGGGGCGGGGCGATGAAATGACCCTGCGCCATGCCGATGGGGCGGCGATCACCGCACTGGTCTGGTCTGCCGATGGCACGCATCTGGCGATTGGCACCGCACAGGGCGATGCCGCGCTGGTCACGCTGCCGCCGCAACTTTTCAAATGACGAAAGGAAAGACGATGAACAACGCCAAGCCGAAAATGACCGAAGAGGATGCCAGCAAGGATGCTTTCTTTGGCCGCATCGCCGAAATCTCGGAACAGATGATCGCTGCCCATGGCAAGGATTTCGCGATGGGCACGCTGGTGCTGGCAGCGCGCTGGATCGCCAGCGACAAGATCAGTGGCGCGCCTGCACGTCACTGAAGGTCGCAGGGCCAGCCAGCGTCCAGCGCATCTGATCCAGAAGAATGTCGCGCGAGGCTGCGGCAAAGGCCAGCAGGCGGACCCCGGCGGGGTCCGCCCCCCCGGCTGTGGCGATGCGGGCCAGATCGCCGTCCAGACCGATGTCCAGCAGATGCGCCCAGGCACACAATTCATGCAGGCGATGTGTCACGAACCCAAGGCAGTCGCGCGCCACCGGATTGGCGGGCCACCCGGCACTGCCCGTCTGCCCGCTGCGCCCCAGCGCAGAGCTGTGGACCGCGCTGCCCAACAGCGTCAGCACCTCGCGCCGCCAATGGCCATATTCGCTGTGGTCGGAATGATCGAGGCCGATGGAGTAAAGCTTTTCTGCCACCACGCGAAACGCCCGCCCGCCCGCGATGTGGCGCCGCCAGAAGTCGTTCGCCTCTTCCGCCGTGCGGCAGGCCAGGAATTGTTGTGCCAGCTTACGCCGCAACAGCAGCGCCAGCAGCATGTCCACATCCTCGGAGATCGAGCGCGCCAGTTGCAGCGCGGGGGTGGTCAGCCCCGAAAGGACCAGCAACCGCAGCGCGCTGACCGTTTCAACCATCCGCGCGCTCAGAACCTCCAGCGCGCGCCATTGTCCGGCATCCAACCGCAGCCCGGTCATTCCGGCACCATCGCCCGCTGCCCGGTTCAGCGCCATCAGCCATATCAGCGCCTGATCAAACAGGCACAGCCCGTCATGGGCGCGGCTGTCATCGGCGGGCGGGACCGGGGGCAACGGGCGAAACCCCGGCAGGGCATGAATGCAATCGGCCCACAGGCGGTCCAGATCGTGGCCGCGCGCCGACCACATCTGGCGCAGCCGTGCTGCCAGTTGTGGCGACATCTCGCGGTAAAAGCGTTCCGGCCCGATGGTTTGCTCCATTGCCTGCGTTTTCCGGTTTCCGCCCCACAGCCGAGGTGACGATGACCATAGCCACCCGCCAGACGCAAAGCCAGCGCCAGACCCTTGGCATTCGCCAGATGCAGGCCATTGCCATGCTGCACCTGACGAATGAGGGCCTGACCGAAGAGCTGGTGCGCCGCGCTGCGGGCAATCCGTTCCTGCGCCTGCATTTCTCTGCCCCCGCCCCTATGGGGAACGAAGAAGCCGCACAACCTGATGGCGGGTTATACGACCATGTTCTGCCGCAGATGCGCCTGATCTTGCCCGCGCCGGCCGATCAGCCGCTGGCGGCCGCTCTGGTCGAGGCGCTGGACGGCAATGGCTGGCTGGATCGCCCACTGGCCCAGATTGCGGTGCAAGCCGGCGTTCCCCTGAACCGGGCCGAGGCGGTGCTGGCCCGGTTGCAGCAGGGAATTGAGCCGACCGGCCTGTTCGCCCGCGATCTGGCCGACTGTCTGCGTTTGCAGGCGGCAGAGCAGGGCGTGCTGACCCCGGCGCTGCAAGCCGTGCTGGATCATTTGCCGCTGGTCGCTTCGGGCGGGTCCATCGCGGTGGCACGGGTGGCGGGGCTGGATCCGGCGGCGGTGGCGGCCAGTCTGGCGCTGATCCGGCGGATGAACCCGCGCCCCGGTCTGGCCTTTGGCGGCAGCACCGCGCCCACGCGCGCGCCGGATGTCATTGTGCGCCGGGCGGGTGATGGTTGGCAGGTTGCGCTGAACCGCGCCACATTGCCCGCCGTGAGCATTGGCGCAACCGATGCCGCCCATCCCGCCCTGCGCGCCCTGCGGGCCGAAGCGGAATGGCTGGCCAATGTGGTCGAACGGCGCAACCGCACTGTTCTGGCGGTGTCGCGTGCGGTTCTGGCCCATCAGCAGGCGTTTCTTGCGCAGGGCCCGGTGGCGCTTGTCGCTCTTAGCCGCACCACTGTTGCGTCTTGGCTGGGTCTGCACGACAGCACGGTTGGCCGCGTGGCGCGCGAATTGCTGGTGGAGACGCCGCATGGCCTGCGCAGCCTGTGCAGTCTGTTTGACGCCGGGCCGCAAGCCGGGCGCGATGGTGGTGCCCCGGCCTGGGCGGCGGTCAGGCTGCGCCTTGGGCAGTTGATCGCCGCCGAAGACCCCTGCTCACCGATCAGCGATGCCGCCCTTGCCACCCTTCTGAGCCGAGAGGGCAAGGCACTGGCCCGCCGCACCGTGGCCAAGTTCCGCGACGAGATGGGCATTCCGCCCTGTGCCTTGCGGCGCGCCCGCCCGCCACATGCGGGACTAGGCTCCGCCGCCCAACGTCAGCGTCATGAAGGCGCGAAACACCTGCGCGGGGTCTGACAGCGGCTGCGCCCGCGCCCAGGACAGCCCGACATCCATCGACGGAATCGCCTCGCGCGTGGCGCGCTGTTCGATCCGCTGTCCCTCCAGCGACCAGGGGCGATAAACCATGTCTGACAGGATGGTGACGCCCATCCCCTCGGCCACCATCGAGCGGACCGCCTCGACCGAAGAGGTGGCAAAGACCACGTTGGGCCGCAGGTCATGGGTTTCCCAATATCGCCCGGCAGTGCGGCTGGCCTCGTCCACGGTCAGCATGATGTAGGGCTGCGCCGCCACCTCGGCCAAGGGCACCTCGGCCTTGGTCAAGAGGGGATGGTCGGACGGCAGCCACAATCTGCGGCGCGACCGGAACAGCGTTTCCGAATCCAGCGCCCCGGTATTGTCGAGGTTCGAGGTCAGCATCACCGCCAGATCCAGATCGCCCGCCACCAGCGCCTCTTCGATCGCCGCGCGCGGCAGTTCCGACAGGTGCAGCGTGACGCCCGGATAGGTCCGGCGAAAGGCCGCGTAATGGCGGGCCATGAAATAGCCCGCAACGGTATAGGTCAGACCCACCCGCAGATACCCCGTCACGCGGGCCTCCTCTCCCAACGGGCTATGCACCGCATCATGCACCGCCGCCATGATCGACCGCGCCCGCGACAAAAACCGCGCGCCTTCGGCCGTCACCGCCACCCCTTGTGCGCCTCGTGACAACAGCTTGACGCCAAGCTGCGCCTCCAGCCCCTGAATGCCTGCGGTGACTGCGGATTGAGAGATGTTCATCTCTACCGCGGCCTGGCTGACCTGCCCAGTTTCGGCGGCGGCGATGAAATATCGAAGCTGTTTAAGGGTCAGGGACATGGCACGGTCTCTATCTGTTTTTTCGATATTACTCCGCATAATTTCATATTTGCAAACGCAGCGTGATTCCCCGCACACTTCTTGAAATCTAAACAAATCGGGGGGTGTCATGCCTGTCACGGTCAACTGTGACATGGGCGAAAGCTTTGGGCTTTACCGGATGGGCGACGATGCGGGGCTGATGCCCTTGATCCATATCGCCAATGTGGCCTGCGGTTTTCATGCCAGTGATTTCAACCACATGCGCGAAACCGTGCGTCTGGCCAAACAGCATGGCGTCAAGGTTGGCGCCCATCCGTCGCTGCCCGACCTGCAAGGCTTTGGCCGCCGCGAAATGCGGATGGACCGGGAAGAGATGGCCAATGCGCTGATCTATCAGATCGGCGCGCTGGTCGGGTTCCTCAAGGCCGAGGGGATGGCGCTGAACCACATCAAACCCCATGGCAGCCTTTATGGCATGGCGGGGCGCCAAGACCATATTGCCCAGGCGGTTTGCGATGCCGCCGATGTTTATGACGTGCCGATCCTTGGCATGACGGGCACGCTGCATGAAACCGTCTATCCCGCGCGCGGGCACCGCATGATTGCCGAATTTTATGGCGATCTTGAGTATCGCCCCGATGGCAGCCTGATCGTCACCCGCGAACATGATGCCAAAGACCCCGACCTGATGGCCGCGCGTTGCGTGCGTGCCATTCTGGAAGGCAAGGGCACCGCCACTGATGGTTCCGACATTCCAGTGCGCTGCGATAGCATCTGCATTCATTCCGACACGCCGAACGCGGTCGATATCGCCCGCGCCGTCCGCGCCGCCGTCCAGCCCTATACCTGAGAGGTTCCCATGGCCCAGATCCTGTCTCCGCTCCCCGGCACGTTCTATCGCAGTTCTTCCCCTGACAAACCGCCCTTCAAGGCCGATGGCGATGCCGTGGCCGTGGGCGATGTGATCGGCCTGATCGAGGTGATGAAGTCGTTTCACGAGGTGAAATCCGAAATCGCGGGCGCCAACATACGCTTTGCCGCCGACAATGAAGAACCCGTGATGGCGGGCGCCCTGCTGGCGGACGTCGACTGATGCTGCGCAAACTTCTGGTCGCAAACCGGGGTGAAATTGCGGTACGGGTGATCCGCGCGGCGCAGGATCTGGGCATCGCCACCGTGGCGGTGTTTTCCGACGCCGACCGTGACAGCCTGCATGTGCAGATCGCGGATGAGGCGGTGAACATCGGCCCGCCTGCGGCCAAGAAAAGCTATCTCAACGTCGCCGCATTGTTGAAGGCGGCGGCCGATACCGGGGCCGACAGCGTGCATCCCGGCTACGGCTTTCTGGCCGAAAACGCCGATTTCGCCGATGCCTGTGCGGCGGCAGGGCTGATCTTTGTCGGGCCCTCGGGTGATGCCATTCGCATGATGGGTGACAAGGTCGCCGCCCGCGCCGCCGCCCATGCGGCAGGCGTGCCGGTGGTGCCGGGCTCCATGGGCCGCGTCGCGGATATCGAGGCCGCGCGCCATATCCTGATCGACACCGGCTTTCCGGTGATGATCAAGGCCGCCGCTGGAGGCGGGGGGCGTGGCATCCGCATTGCGACCGATCTGGCAGAGTTTGAAGCCGCCTTCCCCCAGGCCGCAGCCGAGGCGCTGGCCGCCTTTGGGGACGGCGGGCTTTACATGGAAAAGGTCATCACCCGCGCCCGCCATATCGAGGTGCAGGTGCTGGGTGACGGCACCGATGCCGTGCATTGCTTTGAACGCGAATGCTCGCTGCAACGGCGGCGGCAAAAGGTCTGGGAAGAAGCCCCCAGTCACGCACTGTCCGACCGGGTTCGGGAAGAGCTGTGCGCCAGCGCCGTCCGCCTGACCCGCGCGGTGGGCTATTCCGGCGCGGGCACCATCGAATACCTTTATGACGATGCCGCCGACCGGTTCTATTTCATCGAGATGAACACCCGGATTCAGGTGGAACATCCGGTGACAGAAATGGTGACCGGCATCGATCTGGTGGCCGAAATGCTGCGCATCGCGGGCGGCGAACCGCTGCGCCTGAAACAGCGCGACATCACCGTAAAGGGCCATGCGATCGAGGTGCGGCTGAACGCCGAAGACCCGGCGCGCGACTTTGCGCCCTTTCCCGGCACGGTC
>CALRKX020000145.1:0-6240 GCA_943368305.1 Erythrobacter sanguineus | reverse complement strand
CAACTGCGCCGCCTCACGCCGGATATCGCTGAAATTCCGGTTCGAATGGAACAGCGGCACCGCCCAGGCCCCCGAAATCACCGAGATCTGCGCATTCGGATCACCCGCCATGAATGCGGCCAGGGCCTGATTATCGCCCGGACCGAATTGCAGGCACTGGCGCTCTCCGCGCGTGTTCCAAAGCAAGTTGGTCAGGAACCCCTTGGGGGTATAATCGCGCAGGGTCGCACTGTCAGACAGGGCACCGTTATAGACCGCCTCGCGCCCGGCAAACTCTACCCGGTCTGGCGCGAACAGGTGGCCATGCACCCGCGTGCCGGTGGTCTTGCCCAGCCAGACCTCAAAATTCTCGAACACATCGGTAAAGCCTTCGAAGACGGCATAGGGTGCTGCGGTGCGACCGTTTTCCCAGTTTTCGTTCGGATAGCGGCTTTGCATGTACAGACCGGCACGGCCCTTGGTGCGTCGTTCGACCGCCTTGGAAAACAGCCGGTCGATCTTGCCGGGGTTCGGCTCTGCCGCCTGCGCGCTGGCGTTGTCGGTCAGGAAGTTGCGGTAGAGCTTGTCAGCATGGGGCCAGATTTTGCGCGCCACAAAGCAATCCGACCGCCTCAATATCTGGAGGTGATCATCGTAAAAGATATGCGGCTTGCCCTGAAAGTCGAATTTTGACAGCGTCAGCGACCGGCTTTCGACATTGGGTGACACCTGCCGCACCAGCGTCTGGAAATAGCTTTCATCGGGAATCCAGACCCGGCGAAAGTAACGGTCGATCTCGTCCCTGTCCGGATTCTCCAGAATCGCCGACAGGGTCTGCCGTGTCAGACACCACCATTGGCTGCCCAGATGCGGCACCACCCCCGCCGGCACCTTGCGACGAAACCCGACGCGGCGCTGAAACCGCACATACCAGTCAAACAGCCGCCGCTGTTTGCGCCAGCTAAAGGGAAAGCGCAGGGTAAAGCGTTCAACATCCAGCCCCCCGACCGTCCAGCCCACGTCTTCGGTGGTCACGCTTTCGATAAAGTCGGTGCGCGGTCGGGCATCGAGGTAGCGGATCAACTCTGCCACCGGGCGCAGCGGCAGGCAGGCCCCCGAGGCCAGATAGACATGCCGGACGCCGGGAAATTCGGCCAGCATCACCTCGCTTGCGTCTTGCGTGGCCGCAACCAGCCCCCAGGTGCCCCATTCGCAGGAATGGCGGCGCGAAAACCGCACATTTCCCAGATCTTCCAACTGCTTCAGCAGCCGGGCATGGGCTTTGCGCCCAACCCTTTTGTCCACATGAATCACCACCGGGCAATCGCGCTCTGCCCAATGACGCGCCACCTGCGCCGCGCGGTCCAGCGCGGTGTGGCACAGCATCACAAAGCCAAGCGAGCCGCTTTTCATGCCCAGTTCCCCTTGGACATAAGGCCCAGAATCTCCAACTGGCGCCAGTTGATGTATTTCTCGCTCCACTTGCACCACAGGTCGGGTTCGGTGCCGATGACCTGACTATAGGCGCGGTATTCGTGGCTGTTGGCGTAGTGTTGATTGCGGGCCATCTCTTCTGCCGCCTTGGCCCCGAATGTGTCCAGAAACTTGGCATGCAACAACACACCAGAGGCCTTTTCTCCCCCCCATTCGTCATAAACCTGGTTCAGCCCGCGCGGCAGCAGCGAATGGGTCGAGCTGACATAGGCATAGCTGCGGTGCCATTTGACCAACGGCACCTTGTTCAGCGCCGGGGCCCGCTCTGGCGCGTCGGCGAAAAACATCCGCATCCGAGGGCCACCCTGAATCCACAGGTTGCCGAATTTGCGGTTGCGGTTGATGACGTAATTGCCGCTGTCAAACCAGTTGGCAATCTCCAGCGGGTCTTGCCCTTCGCGATAGGGCTGTGCGTCGAACGGCCCCTTGGGATACATGTCCAACAGCATCGCCGAAAAGGATTTGATCGACGACGCATCCAGCCAGTCGGTCAGCGCCCGCAGGGGCCGGGTATCGCAAAACGGATAGACAAAGAATTCATCGGCATCGACCACCAGCGTCCAGTGCCCGTGGCCATATTTGCGCTGTAACCAGTTCAGCCAGTCAGCGCCGAAGCGTGCGCGTTTATAACTGGCGCCTGTGGTCCAGACCGACACATCCGGCTGCTGCGCCAGATATTCCCGGCCACCATCGTCGCTGCCATTATCGACAAACAGAAAGTGGTTCACCCCAAGGTCGCGGTAATAGCGCAGGAAGAATGGCAGGCGAATCTTTTCGTTGCGCAGGGTCGAAAAGAGCAGAATACTTTCGCGGGAAATCAGGTTTGTACGATCAACCACCGGCTGTAACTCGCGACGTTTGCGCATTGCGCGCACAAGCCACCGCTTGCGGGCCAGTCGCAAGACATATTGGGACAGTAACTTCACCCCCGCCTCACCCTGCTGCCAGACCCTGTCTGGCACATCTTGTCAGGCAGAGTTTAAGACCGCGTTGAAATGTGTCTCCCAAGGGGGAAGCACGATCCTTGCGCCTGTCTGACTTGCCCGTTCTGTCGCCTCAACCAATTCTTCTATCTTTGTTCTCCAAGAATACCGATTGGAATCGATCAGGTAAACCGGATAGTCGCCAAGAATCTCATGGATTACCGGCAGTTTCAGCGCCAGGACCGGAACGCCCAGCGCCGCCGCCTCCAGCGGGGGCAGGCCATAGCCTTCGGCCAGACTGGGAAACAGCAGCGCCCGCGCATCAGCCAACAGGGCCGCAACTGCGCCATCGGGCAGCCCGTTCAGCTCTGTGATCGCCCCATCCGGCGGCAGGGCATCCAGCCGCGCCAGCAAATCGGCCCCGGCCCAGCCCCGCGCCCCGATCAACAGCAACCGGGGCGGAGCAGCCAGCACGTTCCAGACATCCAGCAACAGCCCGATATTCTTGCGCGGCTCGATCGTGCCCAAAGCCACGAAATAGGGGCGCGACAGGGTCAGCCCGGCGGGCAGCAGGGCAGGATCTGGCCGCACAGGCGTTACCCCCAAGGGCGCGGTGCAGCCGGGCGGCACACGGCCCAACCGGGCAAGATGCCCCTCGGTCACCCGGCGTGTGGCGGCGGTCAGGTGAACAACCCGGTCAGCGTGCTGTGCAACCGCCGCCAGCTTGCCGCGAAAGGCATCCGTGCTGCCCGCGCGAACCAGGGCGGGGTGGTCCAGCGGAATGGTGTCGTGGATCAGAACCGTCACTGTCAGCCCGGCTTGCCGAACCTGCCGCAGCGTTCGGGGGGCAAGATTCGCATGGCCAAGGTTCAGATAGCTGCCCCCGGCAAGGCACCAGCGCCGCAGCATCCGCGCCAGACCAAAGCGGCTGCACCGCGCCACCGCAAGGCGGCGGGCCAGCGTCTCGGCCCGCGCACGCGCTCTATGGCCGCGATGCGCCAGCCGCGCCAGAACATCCGCCCGATCGGGCAGCGCCGAGGTGAAAAGCGCCGCCATCCCCCCGCGGTCCAGCAACAAAAAACCCGCCCCCGTGCGGATCAGCGCGAGGGCGGGTTCCTTTTGTTTCACCAGCTCGGCGGCCCAAGCTGCCTCGACCCGGTCGATTCCGGTCATCGGCCCCCGGCCCAGACGCGACACGCTGCGCGTCAGGTCCAAAAGCCGCACCGGGGCCGATTGCAAGGTTACTGCGCCGCCTGTTGCAAGGCGATCATGTCATGCAGATAGGCGTTGAACTCTTCCCGCAAGTCAGGGCGTGCCAGACCAAAGGCCACCGTAGCCTGCAAGAAACCAGCTTTCGACCCGCAGTCATAGCGCTGGCCACGGAAGCGGAAGCCATAGACATTGCCCTTCGGCACCTCTTCGGCAATGGCATCGGTCAACTGGATTTCGCCACCAACACCCTGCTTGATCTTGTTCAGGTTATCCATCACCTGCGGTTGCAGGATATAGCGCCCGATCACCGCCAGATTCGACGGCGCATCTTCCTTCTTGGGCTTTTCGACCATGCCCTTGGCACGCACGACCGACCCCATGTCCTCGGCAATATCCAGAACGCCGTAGGACGAGGCCTTCTCGGGCGGAACCTCCATGGCGGCAACCATATTGCCGCCGGTGTTCTCATAGGCTTCCATCATCTGGGCCAGACAGGCCTTTTCGGACGCGATCACATCATCAGGCAGCAGCACCGCGAACGGCTCATCGCCGATCAGGCGGCGCGCGCACCAGACGGCATGGCCAAGGCCCAGCGCGCGGTTCTGGCGGACATAGGCAATGGCGCCGGAATCCATGTTGGTTTCCTTGAGGATCTCAAGCAACTGATCCTTGCCAGATTTCTTCAGCGCGCTTTCAAGCTCGGGCGCATGGTCAAAATAATCTTCCAGCGCGGACTTCCCGCGCGAGGTGACAAAGATGAATTCCTTGATGCCCGCAGCCCGCGCCTCATCGATCGCATATTGGATCAGCGGGCGGTCAACCAGGGTCATGATCTCTTTCGGGATCGACTTGGTGGCCGGCAGGAAACGGGTGCCCATCCCCGCAACGGGGAAGACGGCCTTGGTAACTTTCCGGTGTTTCATGGATTTCTTCTTGGCCTGCTCAGGTGCCATAACAATTGTCCTCATGCCGGCGCAAATGCGCCCTGACGGATGCAGCATAACGCTTGCTGCGCTGCGATAGCATAGTTTTTTGGCGTCGATCAGGTTTCATCGCGGATAAATTTCCCCTCTCGGCAAGGTTCCGCATCCATTGGTCGAAATTTCGCCCAATGGCGGCATTCGAGGCGAATTCTTGCCGCAAAGCCCAGCAACCGAAGGCGTGGACCTGCGCGCAAAACCTGCCCGAACAGCCCACCCTGATGCAACCAGAAGCCGTTCGGATCGAATCGCACCGAATGACGGCGGATCGTTGGTGACAAACTGTAAACAGTGACAATGGCTTGCGATGCCGCCGCCTTAGCCTCTCTTGCCAATCGGCGCCGGTTCCAGCTTCGTCCGGCCAGCACAAGTCCGGGGCGCGGCCCGGTCCTGGCCATCGGTTGCAGCTTTGTCATGGCCCCTGACAACGGGGCCAGGGACTCAAGGGCACGCCCCGCCCCATCGGCCCAACCCTGTTCCAGACCGTGCAACAGAGTGTCCACCTGCGCCACCGTCAGTTGCCGTGCCCTTTGGTGGCGATCAAGCCGCGCCTTTTGCTGTTCGCGCAGCAAAACCACCCCCCCGGTCAGTGCCTCCGGCGCATGTCGGCGCAAAAAGACGGCGGTCGAGGCGGCAATTTCATGCAGATCGGTCGGCACACGGTCCGCGCGGCGACGAGCCGAAGCCTCAAACCCGTGATGAACCTGCGCCAGCGGCACAACCGCAGTCAGCCCCTGCGGACCAAGCCGCAGGTTCACATCCGCCTCGTCCAGATAGAACCGATAGGCCGGATCAAACCCGCCAATGCCGCGCAAGGCGGCGGTGCGAAAGGCGCAGTTGGTGCCCACGGTCTTGACCGCATGGCCCGGGCGAGAGGGCAGCAACGCACCCTCTTCTGCCACCCCCAGCGGATGGTCCTGACCCCGCGCATCCACCATGGCGGCCTGCCATTGCAGCGAAATCCCGTTGCGCCCGCGCACAAAGCCTGTCGCGGCCATCACATCCGCCTGCCGGAACGGCCGCACCAGACGCGACAGCCAGGTTGGTTCTGCCACGGCATCGTCGTCGATGAAGGCCACCACCGGCGCTGCCGCCTGTGCCAGCCCCAGATTGCGCGCGGCAGAGATATTGGGCTGATCAAACTCCACCAGCTTCAGCCCCAGCCCTGTGGCCTCTGCCGCAGCCAGTCCTTCGGGGTCGGCGACCACGATCACCTCGAACCGGGGATGATCCTGCTGCGACAGCGCCACCAGACAGCGCACCAGCGAGGCCGCCCGGTGGCGACTGACCACGATGATGCTGGCGTCCGGGGGCATCATCCCATAGCGGCCATCATCGCCTCGATCACCGGCACGTCGCTGGGATTGTTCAACTCCCAGAACTGCCGCCCGCGCGCCTGCACCTGCACACACAGCACTTTGCGTCCGTTTTCCAGAAACCGCAATTGCTCCAACCCTTCCAGGGCCTCCAGCGGGCCAAGCGGCCACGAAGGGTAAGCGTGCAGCGCTGCGGGGCGATAGGCATAGACGCCGACATGGTGAAACACCGGCGTCGGGTCTTCGTCGGCATAGGTCTTGCCGGTGTAGGGGATCACTTCTTTCGAGAAATAAAGCCCCCGCCCCCCGGCCCCGAAGACCGCCGTGGTACCCCCC
>CALRKX020000144.1:0-6279 GCA_943368305.1 Erythrobacter sanguineus | reverse complement strand
GACCTCGGGCATCTATGAATGGAACCGGGTGCAGCAGCATATCATCTCGGCCGGGTTCCGCGTGCCCTATGAGTTGATGACCGGCGATCTGTCTCAGGTCAACTTCGCCTCTTCGCGGGTCGGCCTGCACGAGTTCCGCCGGATGGTCGAAGCCGTGCAATGGCAGGTGGTGATCCCGATGTTCTGCCAGCGCATCTGGGATTGGGTGATGGAAGCCGCCTGGACGGCCGGTGCCCTGCCGCAACCCGAGATCGCCGTCGAATGGGCGCCGCCCCGGTTCGAAAGCGTGAACCCCTTGCAAGATGTCACCGCCGATTTGATGGAGGTCCGCGCCGGGTTCTCCACCCCGGCCCAGCAGATTGCACGCCGCGGCTACGACCCGCGCGAGGTCGTGGAGGAATGGCAGATGTATGCCGCCCTCTTCGATCAGCTGGGCCTGATCTTCGATGCTGACCCGCGCCGCGTCAGCCGCGCCGGTCTCGCGCAAGCCGTGGACGCAGGCGGCAGTCCGCCCCCCGACGAAAGGTAAGCCACAATGCCCCTGGAAACCCTGAACCTCCCGCTGATCACGCGGGAGGCCTCGCTGCGGCTTGTCCGCGGCGAGGGTGACGACATGACGATCGATGTGATCTGGACCACCGGCGCCACCGTGCAGCGGAGGCGCTATGAGGGCTGGGATGATGTCGTCGAGTACGACGAAGAACTGGTCGTCACGCCCGGTGCCGTGCGGATGGACCGCCTGAATGCAGGCGCGCCGTTTCTGGACTCGCACCGGTCCTGGGGGCTGGAATCCGTGGTGGGCGCCGTTTTGCCGGGCACGGCCCGGATCGAGGGCGGCCAGGGCTTTGCCCGGGTGCGGCTGACCTCGGCGCCGGATGCCGCGCCGATCGTGCAGCGGATCATGGATGGGACGGTCTCGGCGGTCTCCGTCGGCTACCGGGTCCACCGCTACGACATCACCAAAGCCCAAGGCCAGCGCGAACTTTGGCGCGCGGTTGACTGGGAGCCGATGGAAATCTCCGCCGTCGCCATGCCTGCCGATCCCGGCGCGCATATCCGGGGCGCCGATGGTGCAACCGGCAGCGCCCGAACTGAAACCCTCACCCCCTGCCTCCTCACCCGGGCCGATGCGCCCGCCCTTTCCCCGAACCAGACGAGGACCACCATGCCCGAGACCCAAACGCCCGAAGCTGAAGCGAACGTCGAAAGCCGCGCCGCGCCCATCACGCCGCCCGCCGCCGATCCCTCGACCGACGCAATCCGCACGGAGGCGAACCGCGCTGCTGCTGAGATGCTGGCGCTTTGCGAACGCCACGCGCTGGGCGCGGGCTTTGCCGCCGATCTGATCCGCCGCGGCCTCTCGCTGGATGCCGCCCGCGCCGCGATCCTCGACAAGCTGGCCGAAGCCGACGCACCAGTCGCCCGGGGATCGGAACCCGTCGCGGCCACCGCCCGCGGCACCGGCTCGGCCGATGCCGAATATCGTGACGCCATGTCCGAGGCCCTTCTGCACCGCCACAACCCCGGCCGGACCCAGTTGACCGACCGCGCCCGCGAGTTCCGCGGCCTGACCCTGCTGGAATTGGCGCGCCACGCCCTTGACCGGCGCGGCATCGCCACGCGCGGCCTGTCGAAGATGGAACTGGCAACCGAGGCCCTGATCGGCCGCTCCGGCCTACATTCGACCAGCGACTTCCCTCTGATCCTGGCCAATGTCGCCAACAAGACCCTGCGCGCGGCCTATGACACCACGCCCCGCACCTTTACCGCCTGGGCGCGGCAGGCCGTGATCACCGACTTCAAGCCGGTCGCCCGCAACCAACTCGGCGGCGCACCGGACCTCTTGCGCGTACCGGAATCGGGCGAGTTCACCTATGGCACCATCGGCGAAAGCCGCGAGGTCTATGCGCTGGTGACCTATGGCCGGATCGTGGGCATCACCCGCCAGACCCTGATCAATGACGACCTCGACGCCTTCACCCGCATCCCCTCGGCCTTCGGCGCCGCCGCCGCCGATCTCGAAAGCGACCTCGTCTATTCGATCTTCTCGACCAACCCCAACATGGCCGACGGCAACCCGCTTTTCCATGCTTCGCACGCCAACCTCGGCACCGCGGGCGCCATCTCGGAAACCACCCTGGCCGAGGCCTACCGCCTCTTCGGCAACCAGCGCGGGCTGGAAGGCCGCCAGATCAGCGTCCTGCCGCGCTACATCATCACCCCGCCGGGCGTCCGGTCGGTCGAAGCGCGCAAGAACGTCACCGCCACTACCCCCAACGCGGTCGCCGGGGTCAATGCCTTCGCCAACCGCCTGGAACCGATCGAAGAGGCCCGCCTGATCCCCGCCGCTGGGCCCGACCCCTGGTTCCTTGCCGCCGATCCCTCGCGGATCGACACGATCGAGTTCGCCTATCTCGAAGGCCAGCAGGGCGTCTACACCGAGACCCGTTCCGGCTTCGAGGTGGATGGCATCGAGATCAAGGCCCGCCACGACTTCGCCGCCAAAGCCATCGACTGGCGCGGCCTCTTCCGCAACGCGGGCGTCTGACGCCCCATCTCTGAAGGAGAACCCCAATGAAGAACTTCATCGCCAATGGCGAAACCATCAACATCACCGCCGCGGCCGTGATCGCTTCCGGCCAGGGCGTGCTGATCGGCAGCATCTTTGGCGTTGCCGAGGGTGCGGCGGCGATCGGCGAAACCGTCGTGATCCGGCTTGTGGGCGTGTTCTCGCTGCCGAAGGCGCCCTCGCAGGCCTGGACGGTCGGCCAGACGATCTACTGGGATGCAGCGAACAGCCGGACCACCAACGTTCTGACCGGCAACACGCGGATCGGCATCGCGACGCAGGCCGTCGCAGGCGGTGCGGGCGATACGACCGGCATCGTGCGCCTGAACGGGGGCGCCACCTGAAATGTCGGCCTTCGCCAATGCCGCGGCCGCCCTCTTCCGCGATCCGAACCTCGGGCAGGATGCGCTATGGCGATCGGGCGGGGCTGGCGCGCCGGTCGGCGTCCGCGTCATGCTGCGGCGCCCGGATGCGGTGACGGGCTTTGGCGAAGGCCGGTTCGTCACTGACAGCGTGATGATCGATGTCGAGTGTGCCGCGCTGGGCGCCCTTGCCCCGGGCGACACGTTCGAGATTGGCGGCGTGATTTACGAGGTTCGGGGCGAACCCCTGCGCGACGCCCTGCGCCATGTCTGGAAGGCCGAGGCGCGGGAGGTATGAAGATCGGCGCCAGCATCGACGGCGATCTGAACGCTATCGCCACCGAGATGCTGCAAGGGGCCGAGGCCGCCGTCACCCGCGGCGTCTTTGCCGCCGGGCGGGGCCTGCGCGACGACTGGCGCGGGCAGGTTCGGGCATCGGGGCTTGGCTCGCGCCTCGCCAACTCTGTCCGGCAGGCCGACTTTCCGCGATCGGGCACGTCCCTTCGCGCCGCCAGCCTCGTCTGGACCAAGGCGCCCGACATCCTGCACGCCTTCGACGGCGGCGTGCTGATCCGCGGCAAGGACGGCCTTTGGCTGGCAATCCCGCTGCCCGCCGCAGGCGTCACTGGCCTCGGCCGCCAGCGCATCACGCCTTGGCGGTGGGAACAGCGCACCGGCATGCGCCTGCGCTTCATCTATCGCCGAAACGGGCCAAGCTTGCTCGTCGCCGATGATGCGCGGCTGAACAGCCGGGGGCTTGCCGCAGCAAAGGGCGGCCGACGGCGGCGGGATGGCATCTTGACCGGCGCGCAGACGGTGCCGGTGTTTCTCCTACTGCGGCAGGTGAAGATGCCGAAGAAGCTGGACCTCGATGGGTTGGCGCGGGAGGCGACGGCGCGGCTGCCGGGGGCGATCCTGGGGGCGTGGTCAAGGCGTTGACCAGTCGAAGAAAAACCCACTAACTGGTGTAAAGATGCGAAAGGGACGGTGAATGAAGTCGGTATTGCTCGTAGGGTGCTTCTCGTTCGCGTTGCTGCAAGCATCAACGACAAGTGGTGCTTACGCTCAAACGGTTGACGTGTCGCAAGACGGGAGCGTCCTTGTTTTCTCCGGTGAAATAGGCCCTGCCGCGCTAAACGAGTTTAACGAAGCCCTCAGTTCAGCGCCAACTGTCACAAAGGTCACTTTGGCAAGCCCCGGCGGTTTGGTCGTGCCCGCGATGGAAATCGCTTCGATCGTCCACACGCTCGGCATTTCGACAGAGGTTCCCCCCGGCGCCACATGTGCATCGGCGTGCTCGATCATATTTCTCGCCGGAGAGGGTCGACAGGTCTTGGGCCAACTTGGCGTCCACCAGATGTCGGCAGACGGAAGCGGCGCTGTCTCGGGTGTGCAGTTTATCCTAGCGGAAATGCTCGATGCCTTTGAGGACTATGGCGTCGATCGGCGCGTATCGAGGCACATGCTGACGACCCCTCCGGAAGCGATGTACTACTTTTCGGACTTTGAGCTGACGGAGTATGGGATAAATCGCACTGGTGAGGAAGCAGTTGCCGCCGCCGCGGGCTATGAGGCGCGCCAGACACTACCGTTTACCGACTTCCCAGCACTCGCATACCTTGGCAGCCCGGATCTGATCACTCTGCCCGATTTCTCCGGCCGGGATGAATGGGCCCGAAACTTTCGTACGAGGATTCGAGATGGTCTGAACGCAGGGCCGAACTTCTCTGGCCATTATAGCCTTATCGAAATCGGATGTGGCACATCCTGCAGATTTGCATTCGTTGCCGACGCGCGCAACGGACAGGTGTTCTCTTTCCCATACGGCGGCGAAGAACAATATGAAATGGAGCTGCTCTACAACATCGACAGCCGCCTTGTGAAAGCAACCTGGATGATGGATTGGGAAACCTGCATCCAGCAAGACCTTGAGTTCAATGGCGCTGAATTCGTTGTCTTGGGCGAGACGACATTCCCGAGGGTGAACTTCTGCAATTGATTGAGCGCTGACAAGTTCGATGTGCGTACTGTCTTTCCGTCACTGCTCGAACACGCGGCCGCAGGCTTTTCGACCTCTGCAGCTCAGAAACAGCTTCTAACCGGAACCCCACCCCATGCCCACCCAATCCACGGCCGAGCGCCTGCTCGCGTCGCTCCACACCCTATTGTCCGGCGCGACGCCTCCGGGGGCAAAGGTCCTGCGCAATGCGATCCTTCCCGAGAAGGTGCCTGCCGCCGGGGTTGTGATCCTGCGCGATGGCGATCCGGGGCCGCCGGAGGTGTGGCTGTCGCCGCCGGGCTACTACTTTGAGCACCGGGCTGAGATCGAAGTGGTGGTGGATGGGAACCCGGCCGCCCGGGATGCTGCTTTCGACGCCTTGCGCCTTGCAATCGGAGCGGCGCTGGCCGCTGATCGGACGATGGGCGGCCTTTGCGACTACATCACGCCTGAAGCACCGGAACCGGTACTGCTGGCGATCGACGGCAATGAGGGTCTGAAGGCGGCGGTGATCCCGGTGATCCTCGCCTACGCCACGACCGACCCGCTTCTCTGACCCCACCCCCGAAAGGACTGACCCATGGCCCGCCAGCCCGGCGCGCGGACGCAAGTGGCGTTCGCCTTCGAATCCGTTTACGGCACGCCGCCCGCCAGCGGCTATCGCCGGATGCCCTTTGCCACGACGACGCTCGGCTCCGAACAGGGCCTGCTGTCCCCAGAGCTTTTGGGCTACGGCCGCGATCCGCAGGCGCCCATCCGTGACGCTGTGAATGTCGACGGCGATGTCGTCATTCCGATGGATGCCGAGAACCTAGGCTTCTGGCTGAAGGCGATCTTTGGCCAGCCAGTAACGACCGGCACAACGCCGCGAACGCATACCTTCCAGTCGGGCGGTTTCACCCTGCCCAGCATGGCGATCGAGACACAAATGCCCGATGTGCCCCGGTTCGCGATGTATTCCGGCCTCGTCGCCGATCGCATCCAGTGGCAATCGCAGCGCTCCGGGCTTCTGACCGCGACGGTCGGCCTGATCGGGCGGGGCGAGACGGTTGCGGCGACGACGGCCGCCGGTGTGCTGACCGACGCAACGCTTCCCTTGCAACGTTTCGGGAACTTCCAGGGGTCGATCACGCGGAACGGGGCGGCGCTGGGCAACATCGTCTCGGCGCAGGTGTCCTATGCCAACAACCTCGACCGGATCGAGACGATCCGCAACGACGGCCTTCTCGAAGGGCTCGACCCATCGATGGCAGCCCTCACCGGATCAATCGAGGCGCGCTTCGCCGATCTGACGCTGGTGAACCAGGCAATCGCCGGTGACCCCTGCGAACTGGTCTTTGCTTGGAGCC
>CALRKX020000143.1:0-6307 GCA_943368305.1 Erythrobacter sanguineus | reverse complement strand
GCGCCACGGGCAAACCGCGCCGACAATTGGACGCGGGCCGCAGCGGGGATGCCGGGGCCGTCATCTTCGACCGCCAGCACCACGGATTGATCGTCGCGCGCAACCTCGACCGTCACCACGGCACCCGTCCCGGCATAGGCCAGCGCATTGTCGATCAGGTTCTTCAGCGCCTCGGCCAGCAAGACAGGTTCTGCCCGCGCCAGTGCGGGCGTGCCGGTGAACCCCAGATCTATGCCGGCAGCGGCGGCGCGGGGCACCATTTCGCCGGTCAATTCGCGCGCAAGGGCCGCCACTTCGACCGCAGCGCCCGGCTGGCTGGTGGCGGCATCGACCCGCGCCAGCAGCAAAAGCTGTGCCAGAATGCGTTCGGCATCGGCCAGCGCGGCATCGCCCTTGGCGGTGACATTTCGCACCGCCGCAAGACTGTCGGCCCGCCCTGCCAGCGCAAGCTGGGTCCGGATCACGGCCAGAGGCGTGCGCAACTGATGGCCCGCGTTTCCGGTAAAGTTGCGCAAGGCATCCAGCACGGTTTCCAGCCGCGTCATCAGCGAATTCACCGCCTCGACCAGCCCCTGCACCTCTGACGGCACCTCGGCCCGGATCGGCGACAGATCATCCGGAGAGCGGGCGGCAATCGCCTCTCCCAGCCGGTGCAGCGGGCGCAAGGCAAGGGGCACCGCGATCCAGACGATGGCGGCAGCCCCAAGGATCATACCCAAAAGCCGCAGGGCCGATGACAGCAGGATCGCCTGCGTCAACTCTCGCCGCGCCAGCGTGGATTCGGCGACTGTCACCGTGAAGGGCACCGCACCGATGCCGGTCGTGGCGGTGCGCGCCAGCGTGATGAGGCGGATCGGGTCGCCAGCAAAAGTGCTGTCGGCAAAGCCCTTGCCATCCTTGCCCGGCAGGGCCAGCGCCAGTCTTTCATAGCCGGTGACGAAGCCCTGCGGCCCGTCAACCCGGTAAAACACCCGGTCCTGCGCGGTCGAGGTCAGCATTTCCAGCGCGGAATAGGGAATATCGACCGAAAGGCCGGTATCTTCGCCCACCGTCACTCGTTCCGCGATGGCCAGCGCCGACCCTGCCAGAACCCGGTCCGACAAGTCGGTTGCGGTGTCGGCCGCCTCGCGCCAGGTATCGGCCAGCGCCAGCAGGCCCAGCACGACGGTCGCCGCCAAAAGCCAGCCCAGCAGGCGGCGGCGCAGGCTGCCCGTCATGGCGCGCGCTCGATGTAATAGCCGATGCCGCGCGCGGTGCGCAGGTGGACGCCATGGGGGGCAAGGCGTCGGCGCAAACGGCTGGTATATTGCTCGATCGCATTGTCGGACAGGCTGTCATCAAGCGATGTCATGGACTGGACGATGGCCTCTTTGGTCACCACCTTGCCTGCCCGCATGAACAACAGTTCCAGCAGCGCATGTTCGCGCGCAGGCAGATCCATCATCTGGCCCGCCACCGAAAAGCGGCGGGCGGCAAGGTCCAGCTTGACCGCGCCCACCGTCACCTCAGCCGCGCGCAGACCTGCCTGACGGCGCAAGAGAGAGCGGACCCGCGCCTCGAACTCGCCAATGTCAAAGGGTTTGACCAGATAGTCATCGGCCCCCAGATCAAGGCCGCGAATGCGGTCTTCGGGCGTGCCGCGCGCGGTCAGGATCAGCACCGCCGCCTGATTGTTGCGCGCCCGCATGGCGCGCAGAAAGGACAGGCCGTCCATTTCGGGCAGGTTCAGGTCAAGAATGATCAGGTCAAACCGTTCGGCCGCCGCAAGCGCCTCTGCGGACACACCATCGCCCACCCGGTCCACGGCATAGCCCGCGCCGGTCAGCAACTGGGCCAGCCCCTCGGCCAATGCCGCATTGTCCTCGACCAGAAGTATCCGCATCACGCCCCCCGTGATGGTAACCCTAGCGGGCGTCAGGGGCGTTGTGAACCATGCGCCGCGCTGCCATGATGCAGCCATGCTGGCCCGTCTTGCCCATGCCATTGCCCTTTGCCTTGTCGCGCTGCCCTGCCCGGCAGAGGTGTTCAGCTTTGCCGCGCCCTCGGGTGGCACGGGGCAAGAGGTGGTGATCTACTCCTCGCTGGATGAACGGCTGGCCCAGCCGCTGATTGCGGGGTTTCAGGCCGAAAACCCCGATATCGCGGTGCGCTATGAAGACTTGCTGACCGGGCAGATCGCCGCCCGCATCGTGGCCGAGACCGACGCAGGGGGCACGACGGCCGATTTTGCCTTTTCCTCGGCGATGGATTTGCAGGTAAAACTGGCCAATGACGGCTATGCGCAAGAGGCAACGGTGCCCGAAAGCGCCGCCTGGCCGCGGTGGGCCAACTGGCGCAACATGGCCTTTGCGCTGACGTTTGAACCGGCGGTGCTGGTCTATTACCGCCCGGCCTTTGCGGGCAGCCCCCCCCCCGCCAGCCGCTATGAACTGGTGCAATGGCTGGCGCGTGGCGGCAAGGCGGTGCAGGGTCGCGTCGGCACCTATGACATTGAAAAATCCGCCGTAGGCTTTCTGTTTCTGGCGCGCGATCAGGAACATTACCCCGATATCTGGTCGGTCATCCGGGCGATGGGTGACGCAGGGGTGCAGGAATTCGCCACTTCGCAGGAGATACTGGAGCGGGTGTCGGACGGGCGGCTGCTGGTGGGGTATAACATCCTTGGCTCTTACGCCGCCGATTGGGCGCGCAGCCATCCCGATGTGGGGCTGGTGCTGCCGCGCGATTTCACTGTGGTCGTCTCACGCGTGGGTCTGGTGCCGCGCGCGGCAGGCAGGCCCGATCTGGGCGCGCGGTTTCTGGCCTTTGTCATGTCAAAGGCCGGCCAGACCATTCTGGCCGAAAAGCTGCGGCTTCCGGCGGTCAGTCTGGAAGTGTCGGCCGAAAACAGCGCCGGCGCGATGGAGGCGGCCTTGGGCGCGCAATTGCGCCCGGTGCCGGTTTCACCCGGTCTGCTGGTCTATCTGGACCAATCCAAGCGCGCCCGGCTGATCGCGCGCTGGCAGGCGGCGCTGGCGGGGAACTGAGTTTTCAGATCGCCCAAGCCTTGGGCATTTTTCTTTGCCCATGTCAGCTTTGTGACAGGTTACCCGTGCAGGAATGGGACATCCGGCCTTGCCGGTCATGGGAGGAGACTTGCAATGAAACATACCCTTTTCGCAGGGATGATGGCGGCTGCGCTGGCGCTGCCCGCCCACGCCACCGACTATATGATCATGGCCCCCGCCTCGCCGGGCGGCGGCTGGGACCAGACGGCCCGCACCATGCAGGAGGTGCTGCAGGCCGATGGCATTTCCAGCTCGGTTCAGGTGCAGAATGTGCCCGGTGCAGGTGGCACGGTGGGTCTGGCGCAATTCGCCTCGCAAAATGCGGGCAAGGCAGATCAACTGATTGTCGGCGGCTTCGTGATGGTGGGGGCGATCCTGACCAACGCCTCGCCGGTGTCGCTGGCCGATGTGACGCCCATCGCCCGCCTGACGGGCGAATATGAGGCGATTGTTGTGCCCGCATCTTCGGACATTACCGACATCAACGGCCTGGTCGAAAAGCTCAAGGCCGATCCGGGCGCAGTTTCCTGGGCCGGTGGCTCGGCAGGTGGCACCGATCATATCGCGGTCGGTCTGATTGCAAAGGCGGCGGGCGTTGACCCCACCAAGATCAACTATATCGCCTATTCCGGCGGTGGCGAGGCTTTGGCCGCCATTCTGGGCAGCCAGGTGACGGCGGGCATTTCGGGTCTGGGCGAGTTCAAGGCGCAGGCCGATGCCGGTGCGCTGCGCATTCTGGCCGTCACCTCGGAAGAGCGGATTGCGGGCGTCGATGCGCCCACGCTGAAGGAAACCGGTCTGGACGTTGTTTTGCAGAACTGGCGCATGGTTGCCGCAGCGCCGGGCATCAGCGACGAGCAGAAGGCCGCGATTTCGGCCGATGTCGAGAAAATGGTGAACTCTGACGCCTGGAAGACCGCGCTGGAAACCAAGGGCTGGGCGAATACCTATCTGGCGGGCGATGCCTTCAAGACGCAGCTTGATGCCGACATCGCTTCGACCTCCGCTGTCCTCAAGGACATCGGTCTGGTGAAATGAGCGGGTATAACCCCTCGCAGCGCCGCCCTGATCGGGCGGCGCTGGCCATGGCGGGGCTGCTGGCGGCCCTTGGTGGCGTGATCCTGTGGGATGCGGCGCGGCTGCATCAGATCGGCGGCTATTCCGGGGTTGGTCCTGGCGATGTGGCGCGCTGGATCGGCTATGCCCTGCTGGCGTTGGCGGTCTGGTCGGGGGTTGCGGCCTTTCGTGAAACCCCGGTTCGCCCGCCCCGGCAAGATGTGGTTTCGGTGCTGTGGGTTGCGGGAGGGCTTGGCGCGCAGATCCTGCTGCTGAACACCGCCGGTTTTGCCATTGCAACCGGGCTTTTGTTCGCTTTCACCGCCCGAGGGTTTGGCAAGCGCAATCTGGCGCTGACCGTTCCTGTGGGCATCATCTTTGCGCTGGTGGTCTATCTGGTCTTTGCGGGGCTGTTGAAGCTGACGCTGCCAGCCGGTCCGCTGGAGCATCTGTTTTTGGGGAAATAGGATGGAGGCGCTTTCCTTCCTGATGCAGGGGCTGTCGGTTGCGATGGACCCGATGCTGCTGTTTTACGCGCTGATCGGGGTGACCCTGGGCACCGCCGTGGGCGTGCTGCCCGGCATCGGCCCGGCGTTGACGGTGGCGCTGCTGTTGCCCGTGACCTATGGCCATGACCCGGCGGGATCGCTGATCATGTTTGCAGGCATCTATTATGGCGGGATGTATGGTGGTTCGACCACCTCGATCCTGCTGAACACGCCCGGCGAAAGTGCCTCGATCATCACCGCGCTCGAGGGCAACAAGATGGCCCGCGCGGGGCGGGGTGGCCCGGCACTGGCGACGGCGGCAATCGGGTCGTTCATCGCCGGGCTGATCGCCACGCTCGCGCTGGCCTTTCTGGCCCCCTATGTGGTCAAGGTGGCGCTGGCTTTCGGGCCGCGCGATTACTTTGCCCTGATGTGCCTGTCATTCATCACCGTGTCGTCGGCCTTTGGCGACAGTGCGCGCAAGGGCCTGATTTCGCTGTTCATCGGACTGGCTTTGGCGCTGGTGGGGATCGATCAGCTGACCGGGCAGACGCGGCTGTCTTTCGGCGTGCCGCAACTCTTGGACGGAATCGAGGTGACGACACTGGCGGTGGCGATGTTCGCACTGGGCGAGGCGTTCTTTGTCGCGGGCAACCGTGCAACGGGCGACGATCAGGTGATTGCCATCAAGGGATCGGTCTGGATGACGGCGCAAGATTGGTCACGCTCATGGAAAGCATGGTTGCGCGGTACCGTCATCGGCTTCCCCATCGGGGCCTTGCCTGCCGGTGGCGCCGAGATCGGCACCTTCCTGTCTTATGCCGCGGAAAAGCGGCTTTCGAAGCACCCCGAGGAATTCGGCAATGGCGCTATTGAGGGGGTGGCGGGGCCAGAGGCAGCAAACAACGCCTCCGCTGCCGGAACTCTGGTGCCCCTGTTGACCCTTGGCCTGCCCACCAGTGCAACCGCAGCCATCATGCTGGCGGGGTTCCAGCAATTCGGGCTGCAACCGGGGCCGCTGCTGTTCGTGACCAACCCGCAACTCGTGTGGGGGTTGATCGCCAGCCTGCTGATCGCCAATGTGATGCTGCTTGTCCTGAACCTGCCACTGATCGGGCTGTGGGTGCGGCTGCTGACGATCCCGAAGCCCTGGCTTTACGCAGGCATCATGGTCTTTGCCACGCTGGGCACCATCGGGGCCAATCCGTCGCCGGTAGAACTGTCGATGCTGCTGATCTTTGGCCTGATGGGCTATCTGATGCGGGTGCATGGCTATCCGATTGCGCCGGTGGT
Organism: Erythrobacter sanguineus; assembly: GCA_943368305.1. Taxonomy (GTDB): domain Bacteria; phylum Pseudomonadota; class Alphaproteobacteria; order Rhodobacterales; family Rhodobacteraceae; genus Fuscibacter. The sequence continues at coordinate 423 of CALRKX020000143.1, read as the reverse complement.
GGTGGGCCTGATCCTTGGGCCGATGGCAGAACAGCAATTGCGCCGCGCGCTGTCGATCGCACAGGGCGATGTGTTCACGCTGGTCGGCTCTCCGCTGTCGGCCACGCTGCTGGGATTTTCGGTGCTGGCGCTGGTGGTGCCGATGGTGCTGCGGATGCGCGGCAAGGGGCAGATGCTGTCACAACTGGCGGCGGAAGAGGACTGATCCACAAGGGCCGCCCCGTGCGGCCCAGCGGCATCCAGGGTCATGGTGCAGGCCGTTCCCTGGGTGTCCGCGCTGTCTTGGGCCGGGCGGGCTTTCTGCCGGATCGGCCTGAAGGGTCGCCCATGTGGTGACCTACGCGGCTCTCAAAAATGGCTGCGAATTTCTTGTGATCGCCACGATCATGGGGCGCCGCACATCTTCTTCAGATGCAAGAATGC